>CALZMZ010000027.1 GCA_945788685.1 Thermodesulfovibrionia bacterium
TGTAACTGTAATATCAGGAACAGGGGTATCTGATCCGGTCCCATTAACGGTAATTGTTACTATACTTTCATCGGCATCATCAGATTGTATTTCGAAACTATCACTAAGGAATCCGGTTGTAGCTGGTTCAAATCTGACGGTTAATGTGCAGGATTCGCTCAATGAAAGAATACCCGGACAGATATTACCTACTATGCTGAAGGGTGCAGATAAAGGATTACTGCCTGCTATTTGAATTATGCTCAGATCTTTTTTTCCGATATTTGAGATAGTGACCGTCTGCTCAGAAAACGTCCCTGTTTCTATAAGACCGAAATCAATAGTTTCATCGTCTATTGGTGGTACAGAATCAGTAACGCTGATTTCCTGATCAAGAGGAGGAGGTGGTGGAGGACCCGTCTGGGCCGCTGCTTCGTATACATAAGAAAAACATATGGCTAATATGAATGCAAAATATTTTATAAAACGACTCTTAATCAAAATTACACCTCAAATAAAGATACTCGTTATCCCTTTATCAAATGGGAGGAATATCAAAAATATACACAGCTCCTGTATCAGCCGTGCCTGAGTCACCCGCCTGTGCACCTACTATTGCCCGGTCATTGCTGATTGTTACAGCATTGCCAAAAAGGTCTGATGATCCAAAATCGAACGCACTGATTTTTGTACCTGAATCCGTCTGTTCGTCATCAAGATCAGCCCCAATAACCGCATAATCTCCGCTGATTGAGACTGACTTGCCGAAATTGTCCCCGGCATCTATATCTCCAGCTTCAGCAGTAATCTTGACTCCATTGTCCCATGTATTGGTTCCTGTTTTCATGTAGATATACACTGCACCTGCAGTGCTTTCAATATCACTGTCATTCCTTGCTCCTACTATTGCATAATCACCATCTATTGCTACCGTAGTACCAAAGAAATCACCGGGATCCAAACCTGATGCAATAAGTTTTGCAGAGGTCCATGTTGAACCTGTCCAGTGAAAAATATGGGCAGCACCTGTATTACCGTCTGCAAGAGTTGCTCCTGCAATGATATAGTCTCCACTGATTGCGACAGAAACACCAAACAGGTCACCTGCTCCTGCGTCTGGAGACGGAATCTTAGTCTGAAAGTTCCATGTATTACCGGACTTTAGATATATGTATATAGCGCCTGAGTCAGTACCGGCATCATCGTCCCCTATGGATCCGATAACGGCAAAATTACTACTGATGGCTACGGAGATGCCAATCTCGTCATCTGCGTCAATATTCTGAAAAGATAGTTTTGTGCCATTGTCCCATACATTCCCTGATCCTGTTCTCTGAAATATGTAAGCAGCACCAGTGTCAGTTGTGCTGAGTTCTCCTGGTGAACCAACAATGGCGAAGTCTCCAGCAATTGCTACTGCTGTTCCAAAACGATCATTCGCATCAGCATCACCTGCTACAATCTTGATACCTTTATCCCACCTGTCAGATTCTATTCTTTGGTAAATATAAGCAGCTCCTGTATCAGCAGTAACATCACTGTCTCCTGCCTGTGCACCTATAATGGCATAGTTTCCGCTCATTGCTACTGAAAATCCAAACTGATCCCCGGCAGAAGTATCTGTAGCAAGGAGTTTTCTTGTGATCTCAAATGTAGTCGCACAGGCTTCAATGCTAAGTGCTGATTCGTTTTTAGCGGCATCTATGGCTGTGACTTGATAACAGTACTCGGTGTTATCATTTAATCCTGTGTCGCTATAACTATTAGTGGCTGACTTATCTGGTAATGCAATTCCATTTTGAAAAATCCTGTACTCGGTAACGCCTGTGTCATCAGTTGAAGCTGTCCAGCTTAAATCTATCCCGGTTGTAGAAACTGCAATTGCGCTTAATCCTGAAGGTACGGACGGTGCAGTGTTGTCAGATGTACCGCCACCACCACCTCCGCCTCCACAACCAAGTGCTAGAAAGGTGATTACTATGATAATGAAAGAAATATTCAGGATGCGTAAATGGGGATGAAGAATAGCCTGTTTGGCTACTAAATATCTAGTGTTTTGAATCATGATAATCCTTGAAAGTGATAATTAATTTTACACTTATGTATAAATAATTGTCAACAATTATAATTAAAATGGCATTTACTGAGAGAACCTCAAGAACCATTGACTATTAAATTAAATCAGCTGCCGATTGCCATATTCTGAGAATATCACAATTTGTAATAGTAAGAATAAAGTAATTACCTAATATATTATGCAATATTATTATCAGTTATGCATCATTGCCTAAAATTTAATATGTTGCGGAGTTCTCGGGCAGGGGATAACGTCACGGATGTTGGGCATTCCCGTAATGTACTGAACCAGCCTTTCGAAACCAAGACCAAATCCTGCATGAGGAGCTGAACCGTATCTGCGAAGATCAAGATACCACTCCATGCTCTCAACAGGTACACCTGCATCATTCATTCTGCTCTTAAGAATATCCAGCCTGTCCTCACGCTGGCTGCCGCCGATGATTTCACCTATCCTTGGTAATAGTACATCCATTGCTGCTACTGTATTCCCATCTTCATTGAGCCGCATATAAAAAGCCTTTATGTCCTTCGGGTAGTCGGTTACAACAACCGGTCCTTTAAAAACTTTATCAGTCAGGTATTTCTCATGTTCTGACTGAAGGTCATGTCCCCATTTCACAGGAAACTCGAATCTGGCCTTTTTTGCTTTTTCAAGCTCTTCAATGGCCTCAGTATAGGTGATATGAGTAAATGGTTTTTCCGAGAGGTCCTTCAACTCCTCTATTGAAGTGTTCTTGTAAAATTTCTGAAAAAAGACTATTTCCTTTTCGCATTTCTCAAGCACCTTTTTACAGAGGTACTGAACAAAATTCTCTGCCAGTTTGATATTATCATTCAGGTCTGCGAACGCCATTTCAGGTTCAATCATCCAGAACTCGGACAGGTGTCGGGAGGTATTGGAATTTTCCGCCCTGAATGTCGGTCCGAACGTGTAAACATCACCAAGTGACATTGCGAGAAATTCTGCTTCAAGCTGGCCGCTTACGGTAAGGTATGCACGCCTGCCAAAGAAATCATGACTGAAATCAACGGTGCCGTTTTCCTGCCTTGGCAGCTTTCCAAAATCAAGAGATGACACAGTAAACAGGTCACCTGCACCTTCACAGTCGCTTGATGTTATGATCGGGGTGTGGACCCACATAAAGCCGCGCTTTTGAAAAAACTCATGCACTGCGTCTGATAATACATTACGGACCCTGAACACAGCACCGAATGTATTGGTCCTGGACCTGAGATGTCCTATTTCCCGCAGAAACTCCAGGGTATGTCCTTTTTTCTGCAAAGGGTATTTTTCTGCGTCTGCATTTCCAAAAACATGTATCTCATTAACTTCCAGTTCACAGCTCTGACCCTTGCCCGGTGATTCTTTAACAACACCCTCTGCCCTGATAGCAGCTCCGGTATTAAACGAGTGAAGTTCTTTAAATGCATTGGATATGTCAGGGATGACCAGCTGAAGTGTGTCCTGTGAAGTACCGTCATTCAAGGCTACAAAGGCAACACCCTTGGATTCCCTTTTTGATCTCACCCAGCCGCAAACGGTTACTGTCTTGCCAATATGATCTTCAGTAAGTATGCTGATAAGTCGTGTTCTGTTCATTAACTCCTCCCAGTGCAGATTGAGTCATATTTATAATACATTACGAAATGGATCACGTCTATGATCGCAGTATTGAATTACGTTTGTAACATCCGGAGTTCATTGTCATTTTATGAGTCCTGGATTCCCGAACAGTTTGTGTACCCTGTATTAAGTACGCATGGATCAGGTCTTATTAAAGAATAGAATGAATAAGATCGATATATATATGAACTGACTTTACCGTCATATACATACGATATTGATTGTAGTAAATATATAACAATATGAAAAGATTGCCTTTAGCGCAGATGAAACATGGACAGCAATAAAGAATTATTGGAAGTACATAATATTATTAACACATTACCCCGGTCCATAAAAAT
The DNA here is from genome assembly GCA_945788685.1 of Thermodesulfovibrionia bacterium. GTDB lineage: Bacteria > Nitrospirota > Thermodesulfovibrionia > UBA6902 > UBA6902 > CALZJD01. The sequence continues at coordinate 4,024 of CALZMZ010000027.1, forward strand.
GATGAGGTTATATAAAAGCAATAACCCGGTGTATGTAAAATCAGTTGAAGAGTGTTATGAAAGATTCAAGGAATATTTTCAATGCAATGACAGGTTTGAAATTCAATTCAGGCAGAATGATATTTTCTATAATGCAGAATCGGTATATAACAGTACTGACCGGCAAGATAATCTCGCCTTTCTTTTCTTCAAGGATGGAGTAAAAGAACTCTCGATTGAAAAAGATGTATCTTTGAAAGAAATGGAAGACTTTCTGCGCATTTTATCGACTGAGAACACTGAGGACACGGAAACCGACATAGCTTTATTATTATGGGAAAAGGATTGCAGGAATATAAAATATGTTGTTGATAAGACATATCTCGGTGATCATGAGGATTATGAAACAGATGCGATGAATGCATTACAAAAAAAATCGACTCCTGCCGGAGGTCTGCAGGAAGCATTTGAAGAGCTGTCTCATAACGATCAAACGAATTCAGAAACACCTGTCATTCCCTTGTCAGAGGAGGACCTTCAACTGATTGTTAATGAAATAGAAAAAGATTCTCAAGATAAGACAGGAAAACTTATAACAATATTATTTGAACTGTTTGTCCGGACAGAAGGGAAAGAGGATTGCCGTGATATCGCATTACTTATCATGGACACAGTTAAATACTGTGTGGAAAATGAAAATGTTCGGGATGTAATAAAATTACAGAATATGGTGAAACAGTGTGTGGAAAATAATAATTCCCCTGATGTCATAAAAAGTCAGGCAAAACATATCAGAACATATATAGGCAGTAAGAACATCATTCATCTTATTGGGGAAATATATGATAAAAAGCAGGATGCTGATAAAGCTGTATTCGATGAATTTGTCAGTATGCTGGATAACAAGGCAATACTGCCCATGATATCCACTCTTGGAGAAATGGAGACGATTCAGGGAAGGAAAATGTTTATAGAAGCACTCATTCACCTTGGACGAAATGATTTGACTTCAATCATCAGCTCGCTTCATGATTCCAGGTGGTATGTGGTAAGAAATGTTTTATATATTTTAGGAAAAATTAAAGATAGGAGCGTGACTGATAAAGTTCTCTTTACAATAAAGCATGAGGATATAAGGGTTAAGAAAGAAGCGATCAAAACATTGGGATTCATGGGAAAAGATAATGTGCTGGATTCGTTGATGGAGTGTCTTGCATATCCTGATGTGCAGATCAGGATCGCTTCAGTCAGGGCTATCGGAAAGATTGGAACAGAAAAGGCAAAGCAAACCATTATGAACGATATGTCAAGCAGGAAGTTCAGGCACAAAAAATTTAGTGAAAAGAAAGTGTATTTTGAAGTTCTCTCCAAATGGAATGATAAAAGTACATTTGACTTCATGATCATGACCCTGGAAAAAAAATCACTATGGAAAAGGGCAGGTCTCATTGAGGAAAAGGCATGCGCTGCTTATGCCCTGGGATTAATGGGTAACAGCAGTGCAGTGCCAATCCTTGCCAAACTTGAGAATGTGCGGCATGGACTTTTACGTGACTATGCACGCTCTGCTCTCCAGAGGTTGAAAAATGGAGAATAACGTTTGTATAGATATCAACTCCAAAGCGACCGACCTGATCAATAAACTTGCAGTACTTTTTCGTACGGTCCAGATACACGATATAAACAATGTCGCTGTTGTATCATCCGTTAACAATCTCATGGAACTTACAAATGAGATGGTTGAGATGGAAGATCAGGTAGAACTGGAATTAAGAGGCGATTACTTTTACCTGAATGACAACCGTATTAAATACTCCATGAAGTTCCTGTTTAATTTTGAACATCTGACTAAAGAGTTCAGGTTGCTGGGGCTTGGAAGCATCACTTTTTTTAATAAAGTTTCTGTTGCTGATCTTACACTATTAACCGAAGCCATTGTCCGTGCATATTCCTCAAATGAACCGTACAACTCAATTGTCGATGAAATGATTTCCTCTGACTGTATCAGGCTGGGCAAAATTTTGGAATTTGTAGAAGATGAATCGCTCGATATAAAGGAGATGGTCAGGAAAAAATATTTTAGCGCTGTTTCATTTACACAGGGGGTAATGAAGCAGATTAAAAGTGGTGAAAAAGTAAACCTGAAAAAATCCAAAAGAATGGTAGCGACATTAGTTGATCATGTAATGGAACAGGAACAACTCGTTCTGGGGATGACCGCAATTAAGGATTTTGATGAATATACTTTTCACCATTCGGTCAATGTCAGCATTCTATCCATAGCGCTGGGACAGCGACTGGGACTCAGTAAAAAAGCACTTGTACAACTGGGAATAGTTGCTCTTTTTCATGATGTTGGTAAAATGGATGTACCTGATGAGATACTCAACAAACCTGTAAGCCTGACTGATGATGAATGGAAGATTATGCATATGCACCCTGAGTGGGGTATCCTGTCAGTCCTGAAGATGAGGGGTCTTGATGACCTCACGATTCTGACTGCCCTGACTGCCTTTGAACATCACATGAATTATGATTTAAAAGGGTACCCTCAAATGAGAAATGCATTGAATCAGGATTTGTACAGCAGGATCGTCAGTATATCAGACAATTATGATGCCATGACTTCTTCAAGGGTCTATTCCAGAACTGCAATGGCTCCGGATGAAGCATTAAGGGTAATGATGGATAAAGCGGGCAGCAGGCTTGACCCGCTGCTGCTTAAGTTTTTTGTAAATTTAGTTGGCGTATATCCAATCGGAACGATGGTCATGCTTGACACCAACGAGCTTGGACTGGTCTATGATAACAACAAACAGTCTATATCAAGGCCTCGTGTTATTATAATTGCTGACAACAAGGGAAACAGGATTAATGAATATATTGTAAGTCTTATGGAAAAGAATGCTGAAGATGCCTATAAAAGATCTATTATTAAAACAGTTGATGCCAGTAAATATAAAATTAATCTTGCCGAATTTCTCTTGTAACGAGCGTAAGAGGGTCTTCTGACGTGAGAATTATCCTTAAAAAAAAGCAATGCCTTCTGTTTATCAATATATTATGCTTCTGAAATGTAAGAGGGCCTGTTAAAACGCTCTCATTCGGAAACGATACTCTTTAAATCTGAAGATGATGCCTGATGTAGTGATCTCATCCACTATCAGGCCTGCTGATACCTTGTCACCTTCACGAGTAATATATCCGTTTATGTTAGCGATTCGTGCTGATCTGCTATCTGAATAAATATGCGCGTTAATGGTTATCTCCGGCAGCTCGTTTCTTACATTATCAGGCAGCTGGCTGAACTCGACGAAGCCGTCTCCGTCTTCAGGTTCAATGACATCCGGTTCCGCAGGTTGTATTATTTCTTCCATCGGCATCTGGTCTGTGATGTCATGCTCCTCCCTGATTTTATTACGGAGCATGCCCAGCTCTTCAGGGGTTGGTTCAAGCCCGATGGCAGCAATGACTTCTTCATCACTTTTCTCTACCGGTTTTTCCTGATTGATCGGCTCTTCCGGTTCCACAATATCTTTTGAAATTTTTTCATCTGTCTTTTCATCTGCTGTGGGTGCAACATTGACTTGTCTGTTCTCAAATATTTTTTCATTGTTCACCAAGGTGCTATCAGCAGAAGCAGCATCCTGTACCTGCTCTAATTCAGTAATATTTTCTGTCTCTTGAAATCCGGACGGTGCTGTCACTACCTCCTTCTCTTGCCATGGTCTCAGCCATGCAGTAACTATCACGGCATTCAGGATAAGGACAGTCAAAAGCAGATAAGGCCATAAAACACGTTTTTTAAAGGGCGCATTATCCTGCAGATGCACGGTTGTCAGGTCAGGTACTTCACCACGCTTTCGGTTCTCCTCCAGTTTTTTTAATGCATCAAGTATGAACGACATAATTAACTCTTCTCATTAATGTCTATTAAAGTCGGAACGCTGCTGTCAATAATAGTATTAATATGTACCATAGTTTGAGGACCCACGACTCCATCCGGTATCAGCCCTTCAGCAATCTGAAATTTCTTGACCTGCTGTTCCAGGTCGCTGTCATATATCTCATTGATTGGTTCTATCAAGGGAGTTTGATTAATTAGTGCCAGATTTGTTCTAAGCCACTTTACAACAGGTCCTTTATATGCAGACCTGATCGTACCTGTATATCCATGGGGTGGTCTCCATAGCAGCGTATAATCTCCAAGCCATCTGGCTTTAATATCCTTGATTGCTACTGTCCTTTTTTCGTTGCCAAAACTGATATTGGCAGTGTTATCATCAAGAGTAATCAGTGTAATGAAAAAAATATTTCCATTATTGTCATGCAGTTTAAGAACAACAGGTCTGTTAATATTTCTCAGGCTATTCATGCTTCGCAGGCCCTGCATGCACTGCAGGCCGTTTTCATTGGCAATGCTGCATGCATCTGCTGTTTTCTCTGCCGCAAAATCAATGTTCCAGAGATTGAACATGGTATTGTAAGACAAACTCCCGCTTTCGTTCATCTCACCCATGTCTGCCCAGTTAAGGTTATCAGGAATGGGCGGGGCTGCCGGTTCAGGCTGAATTTCATCAGTGATCATCACGGGAGTTGGTCTGACCCTGAAATAATTTGAAGCAATAGCAATGCCAAAAGCTATTAATACAAGAATCATTAACGTCCATGCAACTGCAGTTCGGGATGTATTTTTTTGCTGTTCTTTTTTATCTCCAAACACTTCATGGGCTGCTTTTGCAAGAGTTGATCTGCTGACTCTGTCCTGCTCTTTTGTAAACGTGCCGAGCAGCGCCCTGTCACATATTACGTTAATCAGCCGGGGCACCCCTCCGGTAAAACTATAGAGCTTATTAATGGCAGAATTTGTAAACAACTGTTTATTAATGCCTGCAACATTCAGGCGGTGATTGACATAAGCTCTGACATCTGTTTTAGAAAGTGGTCCAAGGTGATAACGGGCGATGATACGTTGTGACAGCTGGGACAATCCTTGTTCAGATAGTTTAAGAGCCAGTTCTGGCTGCCCCAGCAGTATTACGTGAAGGAGTTTGTATTGATTTGTCTCGAGATTGGTAAGCAACCGCAGTTGTTCCAGCACATCAGTACTGAGGTTCTGTGCCTCATCAATAATGAGGACAGCTTTCACTCCATCTGAGTGTGTCTGGAGTAAAAAAGCATTTATCAGATCAACAAATTTCTTGATGCTGGAGTTGTCTTTATCATATGCAATACCAAATTCATCACAAATGGTTGCAAGCAGTTCTTCAACAGTAAGTTTTGGATTAAAAATAAAAGCTATTGCTGAATTTACCGGTATCTGATCGAGCAGACATCTGCATATCGTTGTTTTACCTGTTCCAACGTCTCCCGTCAGCAGCACGAAACCGCCCGTGCTGTTAAAACCATATATGAGATGTGCCAGCGCTTCCCTGTGCTGATCACTCATATAGAGATAGCGTGGATCAGGTGCAATAGAAAAAGGAGTTTCTTCCAGTCCGAAATATTTGTTATACATACAATATTATGTGGTTAATTGCCAATGTATTGTAAAGATCACTCTTAAAGTAATACATCGGGCGGATAAAAAACAACTTGAGAATCCAGTCCTTTAACGCCGTGCTATTTCACATTCAGTATCGAACAGGTCTGCCTTTACTCATACTATTGTCAATAGCCATATGTAAGATATATCATTATGAATAAATTGTCAGGTTTTTAAAATTGAATAAAATAAATAATCAGGGTGGTCACGGCAGCCTGAGACAAAAGCTCTATATCATTATTTTTGAAGCCGATACGCCTGCAGGAAAGTTGTTTGATGTCACCCTTATCATCAGCATTATCCTGAGTGTTCTTGCTGTCATGCTTGATAGTGTCTCACATATTAATGAGGCATACATAGCAGTTCCCACCGGTATTGTCACTGCCGAGTTTATGCTGGTAAAGGACAGATTCCCACATAAGGTATGTCTGGAATGCAGCGCAGAAGATCACGCACATGCTGCAAAATTCTGTAAAGATTGTGGAGAAAAGTTGTAATTAATGGGGCCTGGAAATTTCTGATAGTTGCTTTAAATGAAACCAGGGCAGCCCGCTCTGGCCGTCCGGATGCTCCTGTGTCGGATAAAGTTTATTTTCCCTTAGACGATACCATGGACTCCTGCTCATACCTGAAGGATTACCATATTCAGGATAAACTTTATCACCCTCAATGCAGAACCATGGTGAATTACTCCTGCCCTGCGGGTGGCCGGAATCAGGATAAATCTTGCCATTTTTGACACGGTACCATGCAGTTGATTTGGTCTTCCAGGGATTACCAAATGCAGGAACCAGCTTTATTTGATCTGCTTCTTTTGCAGAATTTATCCGGGCAGCTGTTTTCATATCGACATGATAATGGAAATTACTAAAAAAATATCATGTCAGCATCAAATTGTCCAATTTAAAATATTTATATGTAATATAAAAAATCTTTATAAATATGCCAGGTTGCGCATATAAGTAAAGGCAGGGATACAGGTAATGCGATAGCGGCAGGTTTGATGGATAGAACACAGGAAAAACAAGCAGGGCCGAGATTACCTCGCCCCTGCTGTTTATAAATGGAATCTGTTACTTCCAGGGATCTGTTTTTTCAGTAACTTTCCACTCTCCGGAAACGGATTCGAGAATAATAATTTCATCTTCAATTAATGATTCAGAATTTCCATTTATGGTTTTCGTATAATTCCCCCTGGCAGCTATTTTCATAAAGTTCACTCCTTCATCATCTATGTATTCCTCCTTCTGATCAAGTACGTCTACTTTGATCTTTGAGAAATCATACGTTGCGGTGCTGAGAGATTTGAAATTGCCAGTTTCTTTCTTGGAAGTTATAAATTTCTGTACACGTTCGATTACTCCCGCCTGTTCTTCTTTTACATAAAAATCAGCTACCGATTGGTCAATCATCGGAATATGTTTTTGTATGAATTTCAGAACGAATTTATCGGGTGTGTTCGACGGGGACGAAGTGCAGCCTGCTGCCCATAAGAGCATCAGTACAGAAGCGACCAGCATTTTCAGCATCAGATGCTGCCTGGACAAAGCAATAGTGTTTGAATACATTATGTATCTCCTTTAGTTATTTGTAAACTATAGATATTAAGCAATAAGAGTACCAGCAGGATGAATTAAAATGATGTGATAAAACAAGAAGTTGAAAGGCTGAAAAAAAATAACACCCTGTAAAATGTTACAAAAAGTAGCGCTAATGTATCATGTGTTACCTTTCTCAACGGCCGACTTGCTGGTAGGGTATGGTTTAGAAAATTCAGGTTTTCAAGTTTAGAAATCTATCCATATCCTGCCTAAGATTTGCTCCATATGATTTTGTAAACAGGAAATGTCAGTATCGAATAAGTCCAATAGTTTTACTATTTCAGTCCATTCTTTTGACCTGGCCATCTCTTGACCTATTATTCCGGGGGGATAATGTAAAAAAAAGGGCTGCAGTCTTTTGGCTGCAGCCCTGTCCGGTTGTTTATGCTAAAGGATTAGCTACATGATTCACAATTATGGATCATTACAACGTACCCGATAATTCCAGGCAGTCCCTGAAACACCACCTGTAACTAGTACGGTAAATTCGTTCGAGGTACTTTTCGTAAACAAGTTAAACTCATCAAACCTGCCTGGACCTACAACCGGTCCTCCGTCAGGAGTTGACGAACCGCTGCTGCCACGCCATCCGGTATCAGGTAGTACGTCGACCCCATTATACGTGACCTTGAATTTGTCCGGTATACTAAATGCGTCAAACTCAAAATCAAATGTGGCAGCCGATGCTATTTTACTGATATCCCACCGGTCAAGTGTACCAGCAGCCCCTCCGGAATTCGTAGCAGAAAAAGCACCACACGTATCTAAAGTCTGAGTGCGGACCTGTACCTCATCTCCCAAAATGTAGAGGATAAGGTCGCTTGCGATAGTGTTTTTATCCACTTCGTCCCCAATCGCTTTAGGAGGCTCAGGTGCTTCAAGACCATCCTGCACTGTAAAGCTCTTTGCACCTATGACGCAATCACCCGTAACGCTTGTAACAGTTGTTTCAACCAGCTTAGCTGATCCAAATTGAGTAACCGTTAAGTCGACAAAAGCTATGGCCGTATTCCATGGATTAGACGCACTCACAGCAGAGTTAACATTCCCAAGAATCGCTGTTACTTCGGTTGCGGTTAAAAGCTTGAATGGCTCAGGCCTGACTCTGTATACATTAGAGCTGTTTGGAAGCCTGAATGCCAAAGTCATATTTTCGAAGTTTCTATTTGACTCTCTGAATTTCACAGACAGAACATTATTAAATTCAACCGGATTTGCCATTCCATAACGGTACTCAATAATCACATCGTTGATAATAAAAAAGCCCTCACCTGCAGGAGGAGTAATGTTTCCGGGTTGAGTCGGCCCGCAGGTCAGCGGGACCTGAATTGAACGGGTACCTGTGGACAGATCATCAATAATGCCACTGGCCAGGATATCCAGATTATCTATTTGTGTTAAGCTCGTTATTACATTTCCAGTTATATCATATCCTGATTTTCCTGATATGTCCCGGGGAGAAGAGACACTGGACGCAAGCGCTATACTTTGACTACCTGAACTTAAAGTCAGGGTACCCGTAAATGGTGTTGCGTAGTTAGCAGCATCTAATGTTGCAGATGCAATGACTGTGCCGGAAGAGTCATAAATTTCAAGGGGTATGGTTGTTTTATTAAGTACAAAATTGTCCGCTATTTCATTTAGATTCGTATTTGGTCTGGTTTCTTCACCAATCAGGTTAAAACTTGTTGCACCACTAACACCAGTGACACTTTTCACTGTGACACTAAATATCGTACTCTCGCCAAATTGAAGCGCGGAGATATCCACCTCAGCTGTTGGTTTTGTATCACCATTACCATCACCATCACCTCCACTGCTGCTTCCGCAACCCACGATAAATGTAAGCAGTGCCATGAGGCAAAATAAATAAAGCGTTGCTCTCATTGATTTTTTTATCATTGATATTCTCCTTTCTGATTTACATGCAAATGTTCCATTTATGATTAAAATATCACTTCCATTAGCAATCAAGATCTTTCCATAGCATCTCTTATTTAAATTGATTGTCAAAAAAAACAACAGTATTTATTTTTGAAAAAAAATTTTACATGCTGATAACTATTTTGAATAGTATGCAAGCTCTGTCTGATGTACTTTCATACATTCAATAGCGGATATCTTAGATGTTAAGAATTGTTTTTTGACTACATTAATTATAGCAAAATTACGTTTCATGTGCAAATTATTTTATCAATTGTTAATTGAAAGTTAATAAAATAATAGCCTTTTAACTCATGAATTCAAAAACCTGTAAAAAATGATCATTGATAAGTTTTGGAATGATTTGATTATTTTTTATGTTTGAGTTATGTAAATTTCTTTACCAGACAACAGGATGCGCTATCAGCGATGACAATAAAATGTAGGGGAATATTGCGATACACCATTATAAATTATAACTTTATTTTACAATTAGGCCAACGTCTGTTCCCTCTGAATTGAATTTAAGCTTTTTCCACCTTTACCATTGTACGTCTGTGTTCACCTCCCGATGTAATGCTGGTAAGGGTATTTATTTTTGAATGTGGAAAGTGGGCGGGGACAAATACAGTCCCCTCAGGGACTTCTTCAGAAGTCCTGGTCTTTAAAAATATTGATCCCCGGGGAGATGTTATTTTGATATGGCAGTTGTCTGCAATGCCAAGTTTCTCAGCGTCTTCTTCATTAATTTCGAGCAGTGCTTCAGACAGGACAAGATCAAGAGATTCCGAGCTTGTTGACATGCTGCCGGAATGGACCATAACATCCCTGATAACCAGGTTGAATGGATAAGCAGGATCTGGATCAGTGCCATTAGTATATGAAACAGGCTGGAAAGAGCGGCTTACAGGTGAAGATTCCGTATCAGGAACAGTACCTTTTATCTCAGAACGGATTTCATCTATATTTCTCATCCCGAGTTCCTTTTCCATTGTCAGTGCAAGATTTTTTATTATCATCCAGTCAGGCATGGCCTGACCAGAAGGATCAACCAGTTTGTATACCTTTTGTTCCTTACCCTCGCTATTGGTAAAGGTCCCGTCTTTTTCAGACCAGCTTGATGCCGGCAGTACAACATGTGCGAGTTTTGCTGTTTCCGTCATGAATATGTCCTGAACAACAAGAAAATCAAGAGATGATAACCTGTTTATTACGGCGGAAGTATCGGGAAATGTTGTCACAGGGTCCTCGCCCATTACATATAACGCATTCATTTTAAGGTTTTCGTTATACAGCATATCCAGTATCCCCCTGTCTTCAGGTGGATTCGCAGGTTTCCCTCCCACCTGATACATACCGAATGTATTAGAATATTCAGCAGGGATCTGAAGGGCCTCAGGTTCATCACCGAGCAGGTTGATCAGGTTGGAGGCTGCATATACTGTGTCCTGTCCCTTGGTGTTTTCAGTAGAGCTGACAGAAAAGCATAGCAACCTGTTTTGAGCGTTGACAATAGTTTCTGCAACAGAAGTAATTTCCTCTGCAGAAATACCTGTAATAGCTGCAACTTTTTCCGGAGTATAATCATTGATGCTTTCAACAAAAGATGAATAATTTGGAATAGTTGAAATGTTATCTTCCTTATGGAGTCCCCTGTTAATGATTACATTGATTATTCCGTTTAATAATGCCACCCCGGTCCCGTCTTTTACCCTCATCCTTTGAGAGCTGTGTCTGGTCAGCTTGGTATCTCGTGCATCAGCAACAATCAGTCGGGAGCCTTCTCTGGCGGCCTGAAGTATATTGAGTCCGAAGATGGGATGGGTAACACTAATGTCAGATTCAAGTATAAAAATCAGGTCCTTGCCAAGAGGTGACATGAGATCAATGGGATGACTGCCTCTGCCGAACGTACGGTTCCAGGCCCTCTGTACTCTTGCATAGCCAAAGGCAGCGGATGATCCTATATTACCTGACCCGATGACATTACGGACAAATTTCTGCAACGTGTAATTGTCTTCATTTGTGCATCTCGGAGAACCTACGGCGCCCATCTGGTCAGGGCCGTGCTTCTCCATTATTTCCTTGAATTTGTCAGAAATATATGTCAGGGCATCTTCCCATGATACACTGTTAAATTCACCTCCCTGTTTAATAAGGGGTGTGGTAAGTCGTTTCTCATTATAAATGTAGTCTGTCCCGAACCTGCCTCTGCCGCAGAGGTTTCCGTCATTGACTCCCTTTCCTTCCTGTCCGCGTGACCTTAAAATCCTGCCTTCCCTTAAGCCGATCGTAACTGTGCATCCTACACCACAGAAGGGACATATCGTGTCTCTTTCTTCAAGAAACCATGAGCGCGACGTATACTTGTAAGGTTTGCTGAGAATAGCGCCTGTAGGACATGCATCAAGACATTGTCCGCAGAAATCACATTCAAGAATTTCTCCAAAAGCCGGCTGTACAACAGTGGGAAAGCCCCTGCCGATCAGACCCAGTGCGCCTCTGCCCTGGTGTTCCTTGCAGATTCTCACGCACTTGCCGCAGAGTATGCAGCGCCTGGATGTAAGTTCAATCAAAGGACCTCTCACATCAGATTCGGTCTCTTTTCTGTGCCTTTTAAAACGGGCGCCAGTCTTGCCATATTGATAAGCCAGGTCCTGAAGGTCACATTCGCCTGCCTTGTCACACTCAGGACAATCAAGGGGATGATGGACAAGCAACAGTTCAATCACTGTCTCACGCAGTTTATTAAGTTTCGGTGTGTCTGTTTCAATGACCATGCCGTCCTGTGCAGGAGATGAACAGGCTGCAAAGAGTCTTGCCTGGCCTTCCACCTCTACAACACACAATCTGCATCCGCCATATGGCCTGAGTCGCTTGTCATAACAGAGGTTGGGGATGTAAATACCATTACCAAGTGCTGCATCAAGTATAGTATCTCCATCGTTCGCAGTAATTTTTTTTCCATTGATCGTGAGCTTCATTATTAAGATCCTCCTTCTTCCACAGCAACAGGCTCAGGTTTTTCCTTTGGTAAGGCCCTTTTTATATCAATAGAAGCGAACTTGCAGGCATCATAACAGGACCTGCACTGTATGCAGAGTTCCTGAAGGATTCTGTGTGGTTTTTTCTTTTCGCCTACTACTGCCTGTTGAGGACATGCTCTCAGACATGCGCCGCATCCCTTGCACAGGTCTTCAATGATATGGAACGAGGCAAGGTCACTGCATATTCCGGCATGACACCAATGGTCTCTGATATGGGCTTCGTATTCATGTCTGAAATATCTGATTGTTGACAGTACCGGATTGGGTGCTGTCTGGCCGAGACCGCAAAGTGATGTTGAAATAATATCTCTGCTCAGGTCTTCAAGAATCTCTATATCGCCTTCCTTGCCACGTCCTTCAGTGATGTCTGTAAGCATATCAAGCATGACCTGTGTGCCTACCCTGCAGGGCGTGCACTTTCCGCAGGACTCATCTGCAGTAAACTCAAGGAAGAACTTAGATGTACTTACCATGCAGGTGTCTTCATCCATAACCACCATACCGCCTGATCCCATAATAGCGCCGGTCTTGACAACGTCTTCATACGTAACAGGAATATTAATAAGGTCTTCCGGAATGCAGCCCCCTGAGGGACCGCCCATCTGTACGGACTTGAATTTCTTTTTCTTGTTTTTCATTCCTCCGCCGATGTCATAAATAATCGTCTTAAGAGGAATACCCATTGGTACTTCAACCAGTCCCACGTTTCTGATATCACCGGTCAGGGCAAATACTTTTGTGCCGGCGCTCTTTTCCGTACCCAGTGACCGGTACCACTCAGCTCCATTCAGAACAGTAGGTGCGATCTGTGCAAGGGTCTCAACGTTATTAAGCACAGATGGTTTGTCCCATAGCCCCTTATGGGCAGGGAAGGGTGGTCGTGGTCTGGGCATGCCCCGCTGACCCTCAATCGAGCGCATCAGGGCGGTTTCTTCACCGCAGACAAATGCACCTGCACCGAGATATATTTCAAGATCAAAATCAAAACCACTGTCAAGGATGTTTTCACCAAGAAGTCCTGATTCACGGCACAGATTTATAGCCCTTTGCAGACGCTCAACAGCAAGGGGATATTCGGCACGGACATATATGACACCTTTGCTTGAACCTATTGCCCTTGCGCCTATGATCATCCCTTCGATTACAGAATGAGGATCAGCTTCCATTACAGACCTGTCCATGAATGCACCGGGATCACCTTCGTCACCGTTACATAGCATATACTTCTGATCAGCCTTTGATTTGGAAGCGAATTCCCATTTGAGACCTGTGGGGAAACCTGCGCCTCCCCGTCCTCTTATTCCGGCATCCTTTATTACAGCAATTATATCTTCAGGAGTCATTTCATTTAATGCTTTGGCAGCTGCCATATAACCGTCTCTTGCTATGTATTCCTCAAGACTCTCCGGATCAATAAGGCCTTTGTTCCTGAGCACTCTGAGCACCTGGTGTTTGAAGAATGGAATTTCATTCATCAGCGGAATTGCAGCCCGTTTCTCAGGCTCCTTGAACATCAGCTTTTCATAAGGACGGCCTTTCAGGAAATGCTCTTCCACAAGCTTGGGCACTTCTTCAACAGTAAGTTTCTGGTAAAAGATTTCTTCCGGATAAACGATTTTGATTTCATCCGATAGTCCCTTCTTCTCAAGCTCTTCCCTGAGGGCGGCTGTTACCTTGGGGGTACCGCTTGCAACACAGCCGGTCCCGGCACACAATAATAAATTGGCACGATAATTTTCCATTAATATCTCCTAAAACAAAAAGGATTCAAGGCAACAAGGATTCAAGGGTTCGAGGGTAGTTTTTTCTACCCTGGATCCCTGGGACCCTGGACCCCAGGACCCTAAGCAGTTAATACGTAGTCTCACTTCCAACTACGAAAGCGTATTTTTCTACAGGAGTACCTCCTGTTATATGTTCCTTGAAAATCTCTTTCATTTTATCTGCGTTCAGATCAACGTACTTCACCGGCGGACTGCTCAGTATTTCCACCGTAGCCATTGGTTCTCTTGCACAAAGCCCTGCGCAGCCTGATGTGGTGGCAATGATGTCCTCTGCCCCGGAATTTGATATTTCATCCAGTACAGCAGTCATCACCTCTCTTGCCCCTGCAGCAATACCGCACGTTCCCATGTGTACCGTTATCTTTGCTCTGTATCCGCCTTCTCTCAACTTAAATGTGGACTTCTGGTTTTCCTTTATTTTCTTCAGATCATTTATAGTCAATCTTGGCATAATATTATTCTCCCTTATCATTTCTTATTCTCTGTTTAAAAAGAATAAGATACCGTTTGCTCCTATTACTCCTTGACAGCAAATTCCTTGAGTATATCCGGGACTTTTTTAGGCGTTACAGCGCCATATGTCTCCTCATCTATGACCATAACCGGGGCCAGTCCACAGGCACCCAGACAACGTACGGTCTCTATAGAGAATTTCTTGTCTTCGGTTACTTCACCTACTTCGATCTTCAGATCAGCCATGAGTTTATTAAGAACTTCCTCCACCCTCTTCACATAACAGGCTGTACCCAGGCAGATCCGTATGTTATGGTCTCCCCTGGGTTTCATGGTGAAAAATGAATAAAAGGAAACAATACTGTGTATATCAGCAGGTGTCAGTCCCAGTCCTCTTGCAATGATCTTCTGCACTGACGGGGGAAGATATCCGACAATCTGCTGGCACCTCTGTAATACGGGAATGGAATTCCCGGGCATGTCCTTATACTGCCGGATCACCCTGTCAATTTCATTAAGCATTGAGGGCGGCAGTTCTTCACGTTCCTTTTCTTTCTCTTTTTCCTTTTCAGCAACAGGCGGCCCTTTTATCCAGTCAACGGCCCTTTTGGCAACGTCCAGAAGGACTGCAGGAGTAAAAGGTTTGGGCACATAATCAATAATTCCAAGTTCAAGGGCTTCCTTGATGGTCTCCTGTGAAGGGTACCCGGTAATGACGACTATACCTGTATCAGGTCTTTTTTTCCTGATCCATCGAATTAGCGTCAGACCGTCCACTTCGGGCATTTTAAGGTCTGTAAATACAAGATCAAAGGGCTGTTCTTCCATTTTAAGCATTGCTTCTCTGGCGCTTAATAATCCTTCTACATTGTATCCCTCGCTCCTGAGAACAGATACACAGCTTTTTATCACGATTGGTTCATCATCTACTACTAATATTTTCATATCCTCTGTCATGTACACTCCTTCATAAGACCCTGTCTGTAATATCCCGGAAAAAACCGATATTAATATGAATGAATATTATGTAACGGGAACTTTTCTGCCTGTTATTCAGGGCACTAGCATTATCAAGTTACCATTTTATGAAATCGATTTGAGCTTTGCAACCCTCATGGCCCAAATTAAAAATTATGGTTCGCTTACAGGCAACACTCTGGCCAGCCATAATAACCATCCTTCAGAAAGATGGTCTTTAATGAGGGCGCACATCACGTCATTGGCTTTTTTATTAATTTCCTTTAATTCACCGTTCATTGGAGAAAGCAGGTCACTTCCCTTACCGCTGCTTGAATATATTCTTGCAAATGATTTTCCGGCGACGATTCTGTCCAGGTTTTTTAAAAACTCAACATACATCAGGTTCCCGGATAACATCCAGTATCTGAGATCACATCCTATTTCCCAAAGACCGTCCTTGTACGGTCTTGCCCATGTTCCCTCCTTGTAAAATATGACCGGATTTTTACTGTCTTTTACAGGTACTACATAATCCCTGAACTCATCGATAAATGCCTGTCTGAGTATCCAGCCCCTGGTATCAAAGACTTTCTTTGCTACATTAATCATAAAATCCGGTGTAAACGGCTTTTCTATATATTCGGATGCACCGAGCTTTGTTGATTCTCTTGCATCATCCAGGGTTGGGTAGCCGGTAATGATTACTACATCAGTTTTTGGTTTGATTACCCGTGACTCCTTAAGCACTTCCATGCCGTTAATGTCAGGGAGTCTCACATCAGATATGAGCAGATCAAAATCTTCCTTGGCGAGTTTATTAAGGGCATCCTCTCCCTTTTCAACTGTAGAAATGCTGTAACCTTCCGCACCAAGAATCCTTTTGCAGCTGAGTGTTACAATCGGATCATCGTCAAGTACAAGAATTCTTCCTTTTTCCATTGTCCTTTCCTTTTAGCACAATCATTTATATATTTCTCTAATCTACAGGTGAGACTTTAAATATGATAGCACAGTAATCATTCGTCAATTTATTCTATACCATAATTTGTCTGTTTTAACCAGTCATTTATAGTATCTTTAATAATTCTTATTACATCAGGAGAATGAACAGGGATATCTCCCAGGTCATTTTTTAATTCTGCAGTATCAATAATCAGGTCCTTATCATCTCTGACAAGTTCAAAGAAAAAGTCGATTTCCGGGTTGCCGGCAATAAGAACAGCAATGGTGGATGCTATATCACCGATGGGTTTCCTGTCGATATGATCAAGCTGAAAACTGACTTTAATCGTTGAACCTTTTCCTTTTTCTGTTTCAATTGTCATTTTACCATTACAATCTTCTGCAGCCTGGCTTAAAAGCGGCATTCCCAGCCCTACCTTGCGGGTTGTCCGGGTAGTGTGAAAAGGATCATTTGCGTGTCTTAACATATCGTTATCCATACCCATACCGTTATCGCTTATTTCAATTGTGAGAAGGTTTGCCTTCCTGCTTTCATTAATAGTTACAGTAATTCTGCCTGCTTTCGCAGCAATTGAATTTTCTGCAATATCAAGAATATGTAGTGATAGGTCCTGCATTTTATTAAAAAAGATTGACGGACGTCGAACGTCGAGCGTCGAGCGTTGATTGATGAACAACAAACGAAGGATAACGAATGAGGCACGACGCACGACGATCTTTTATTTCCACTCCACTCTCCTGTCCCCAGACCCTTTTAATGCCATTCTCATTTCTTCAATTGTTGTATCATTCATATGAAATATGGTTGACCTTTTCCCGATATCATCAATCCTATGGGCGTCTGATGATGATATCCAGGTAAATGAATCATAGATTTTATACAACTTCTCTGCCTTATTCCTGCTGATTGCTGAGGACAGTTCAAGTGCATCAAAAGATAAATCATCAGGGATAAAACCCAGTTGTGAAATTATACTGAAGGCGTCCCTGTCTATGTGGCAGGCCACAGCCAGGCCGCCGAGTGCATGTATTTCAGTGACTATGGATTGTGCAGGTATTGTTGTTGCACCTATAAGAAGTTTTTTATTAAAACCGAGGACTTCGTCTTTCTCATTCGCCACGACCTGTTCTCCGAACATTCTTTCATCATTTTCACCGGGGATCATATTACGGTACACAGTGTCCTGCATCTTCATTGTGCTTTGCATGTTATCAAAAAGTGCAAGTATATGTGCTTCTTCTGATGATGTTACTTCCATTCCTGTCAGAACAAACGGTTTCATGTCCTTTGCAGACCTTAAGGCAGCAGCAGTGTTTTCCGCAGAGTTATGGTCTGTTATTGCAATAATATCAAGGCCAATTTCTGCAGCTTTATTGACGACTGTTAAAGGAGACATCGCAATGTCGGCACAGGGGGACAGGCAGGTGTGGATATGAAGGTCAGCTCTGAAATGTTTTGGCATCAGGTTTTAAAACAGTATGGGACACCTCCGGGAACGTGTCCCCGTGATTTAAACGTCTAATTCAACATCTGATATAATTTCCCGGCCACTTCAAATGCAGGCATTGAGGTTGTTATGATCATAACTTTTTCAGAATCAGCTTTTTCCATGATCTCTTTTTCCGGCTGCCTGTTATTGACAATAATGATTCCGGACAGGCCTTTAAGTCCTGCTACAGCTACGATATTCAGATGCGTCTGAAGAGTGATCCAGATATTGCCGTCTTTGCTGTTAGCCATTACATCGGAGAGTAAGTCGCTTACATAAACTCCTGTTACCTCTTTTTGAAGACCGTCAGTATATGTTTTGACATCCAATGATAATTTCTCAACAACTTCAACGAGTTTCACAAATTATCTCCTTGTTGAAGGGGGGCTGATTTACAAGAATGAAACGCCCAAATAAGGGTTATTGTCATGGCAAATTAATTGTCATTTCAACAGTTGTTCCTTCTCCGACAACTGAGTCTATATTAAATTCATCTGAATTCTTCTTCATATTGGGAAGTCCCATGCCGGCGCCCCATCCCATTTCACGTACCCAGTCAGGTGCTGTGGAATACCCTTCCTGCATTGCCTGATCAATATCCTTGATACCCGGCCCCATATCAACCAGTATTATCCTGATCTGCTCTGGAGAGATCGCATAGCTCAGTGTGCCGGCTGCCGCATAAATAATTACATTCATCTCAGCTTCAAAGGTCGCTATAGAAGCCCTTCTTATTAT
>CALZMZ010000028.1 GCA_945788685.1 Thermodesulfovibrionia bacterium
ATATGTCTATTGACTTGACTGGCTCTTTCTTTTCTGTCTATACCTGAAAGCCATTGTTGCACCTCCGGTAAGGAAAAGAACTGTGCTGACCGGCTCGGGCACAACAGGAGGATTTTGAGAAGTCATACCAGTAACCATATTCACATTATGGTTATGATCGTCAAAAAATGCGGTAAAAGAAGTACTCCCAATTTGTGAATCAGCAGTGAAACTGAATAAACTGAGTTTTTCCCCTGGTGCAATATCAGAAACGATATTACTACTATGACTTTCCACAAAAAAAGCAGGACTGGTGTTACCCCAAAATCCTTCCCATGTTCCGGCCGTTGAAGCATTTGAAATGTCATATTGACTGTTAAAATCTAAACGAACACTGAATAGAAATTCAAAATCAGATGTAGATGTATTTTCAAAAGTGTAATCATATTTCCACAATAATCCGCCATTCAAGGAAGTTTCGTCATAGAAAATATTTGCTCTTTGCACTGCTGATGCTACGTCAGAAATTAATAATATACCGGCTATTAAAAATATTGCCAGGAAAAACCTTTTAAATTTCATAGTAAACTACCTCCATATATTTAGCTCCAAATTGAATGCTTACTGTATGGATATTTCGTACTCTCCCGGCTGGTTTATGCCCTCAGATGGCAATTCATAGAAGAGTGATCCATTTGATGTTCTTATTTCCATGTATATTTCATCAGTAGTGTCATCAGTAATAATTGCTGTAAATGTGAAGCCCGAACTACCATTCACTGATGCTTCACCCGTTATAGTTGCTATTCCATTAGATTCAGTGATACCTGTTATGAACGTACTGGCAAAACTGGTCATATCTCTAAAAAAAGGATCATAAAACATAATTTCGCCGTCAAGTCCTTGAAATGATTTCGTCAAATCACGAGTTATTTGGAGTATTGCACCAAAATCTGTTATTCCTGTTCCTGAAATCACCAGCTCGATTGCATTCACAGAATTCAGACCTGCATTGATATCAGTTTCTCCAATATTTCCGAACAGATCATGTAAGAAAATTACTGAACCGGAAACTGTATCTATGTCTACTTCTAAATCGTCGAGCACTACATCCAATCCGCTGCCAATGGTAAATGGATCGGTTAAAGGATTTAATCCTGTGGCCCCATATATGTGTAACAAAGGTTCAAGTATTTCAAGAAGTTCATTTAATGTCTGATTAATGCTATCCTGAGAAATAGGATTTTCACCTGGATTGTCGTATGCATCTGCAGGGTCAGTAACCCCTGCAGCAGCAGCAACCGCTAGGTTTGTAAAAGGATTGATATTGGCTATACCATAGCTCATGGCAACTGAATAGAGTCTGTTACCGTTTCCGTCGTCTGCAACCAGAAAATAGGGTGGTACAAGGCTATATACATTAAAAGAGAAGCTTCCATCTGAAGCTATTGGCTTAGGGCCGAGTACAGTGCCTTCAATATCTTTTAAAGAGACATTCCCTGTCATTGCATTTCCTGTAGCTGCAACACCAGTTAGTAATTCGACAGTCTCCTTATCTCCGGGTGTTTGTCCAACAGTAGTATCTCCTCCACCTGAACTGCCGCATGCAATTAAATTGACTGTCAACATCAGGGACACCAATAAATACAAAAGAAATTTAATCTGATTACACTGCATAAGACTTTTCTGCATTAACTATCTCCTGTCATACTGATCTTGTACCTCACAATTCTCACGTATCTGATTTTTTCATTATTTACGTGTTATACAAAATTCATGTACCAGATAACGTGAATCTGTATTCATCGGCTGACATTTACCTGCGATACCTGACACAAAAAAGTGTTTATTATGAATCTCAAGTAGCAGCAAATATAAGAATGTGAAAACATGAATATTAAGTTAGAATGAGCAATAATGATGCCAGTTTGAGGAGACAGGGGAATTGCCTTTAAAATCAAATGGATATGCTTTTAATTCTGACTTGCCAAGGTGTGTACATAAATGATAGTGTGCCTTCAACCCTGATAGTCTGTCACAGATATGTGTCGCGTCACAGTGTTATCATATTTATGTCACCGTCTTAATGTTTATAGCTTTAACATCAGCGTAAAAAGGCTCTCATTGCTCAAACCTTATAAAATTCTGATACAATGCGATATAATTACTATCTCTAAATCTTAAACGTTCATTCCAAGACAATATTTCAGTTTATTTATATGTCAGATACGATATACATGCATAAGGCCCTGGACCTTGCTTCAAGAGCAAGAGGTAAGAGCAGTCCTAACCCGATGGTCGGCGCTGTTATTGTAAAATCAGGGAGGATTATAGCTGCTGATTACCATAGAAAAGCCGGGACTCCTCATGCAGAAGCGCTAGTCTTAAAAAAAGCCGGCACACGAGCAAAAGGCGCAACTCTGTATGTAAATCTGGAACCATGTTGTCATATCCGGAAGAGGACCCCTCCCTGCACGGATGCAATCATTAAATACGGAATCAGAGAAGTGGTTGTAGCTATGGTTGATCCAAATCCGCTTGTGTCAGGCATGGGAATAAAAACACTCAGAAAAGCAGGTATCAGAATAAGAACGGGTATATTAAAAAAAGAAGCCCATAAGCTTAACGAAGTATTTATCAAATTCATAACACAAAATGAGCCCTTTGTTACATTAAAAATAGCACAGAGTCTTGATGGTAAAATCGCAACGGCAAAGGGTGAATCAAAATGGATCACAGGTCCCCAGGCCAGAAATAAAGTCCATAAAATGCGCAGTGAAGTTGATGCCATTCTTACAGGGATTGGAACGGTTGAGAAAGATAATCCCTCACTTGATTGCAGAGTAAGCAGAGCTCGCAATCCGTACCGAATTATCGTAGACAGCTCATTGCGCATACCATTGAGTTCAAAAGTTTTAAAACACAGGGATGGCAAGACAATTATCGCCACTACCACAAGAGCTGCAGACAAAAAGATGAAATCCATTGTAAAGGGGGGCAATCAGATTTCAGTTATAAAAGAGAAAAGGGGCAGGGTAGACTTAAAAGAGCTCATGAGGGAACTGGGCAAACTGGGGATTTCCCATCTCCTGATTGAAGGAGGGTCATCCCTGAGCGCTTCAGCACTGTCCGCAGGGATTGTTGATAAAGTCATGTTCTTTTCTGCTCCGAAAATCATCGGCGGGATAGATTCCATTCCTTCTGTAGGGGGGAGATCTCCGGCACGATTGAGCAATGCAATTAAACTTAAAGATCTTAAGGTGACTGCTTATGGCAAAGACTTTCTTTTTGAGGGATATCCGGAGTATTGATTCACCTGGCAAATGCAGATATTATTTAACTGTATGTATCGCCATCTGCCTTTGAATAAATTGTAGCCATTATCATGCCGGCATGCATGCCATATCAAAACCCTGTCATTCTGGCTTGTCCAGAATCTAACACGTTTGATTTCCGTCACGCTTTGCTTGCGGGAATGACAATGAATCTGCTACATAGCAACTCTATGAGAATGATCAAATATTATCCAACCAGCTTACTCACTCTTCTCAAGAGACCTTTGGAGCATATTGTCTGCTTCGATAATTCTTTCTGTATCATTACCACTAAGGTCCCAGGAGTACTCACCCTGTGCATTTCTTTTCAGTTTTATCTTGACTGGTTTGAGCGGTTTTATTTCCTGCAGTTCCGGAATCTGTTTGAAGACTCTTTCATCTGGATCATGTCCGTGATCGGTGCATGAATATAAAGGAAAGAGTAATGAAATAATAATTGCTGTACGGAATATTAGCATCATCAAATTGTCCCCCTAAAAACAATTTAATAGTTTTTATATTTGTTTGTTATGGGAAATCGCCTGTCTTTTCCAAAAGCCCTGGGTGTTATTTTAATGCCCGGGGGCGCCTGTCTCCTCTTGTACTCGGCACGATCGACCATATTAATAACTCTTTGGACGCACTTTACATCACACCCGATATGAGTGATTTCATCAAGGCCCCTGTGTTCTTCAACATATTTCTTTAAAATGGGATCAAGAACAGAATATGGAGGAAGACTGTCTGTGTCCTTTTGATCAGGTTTAAGTTCAGCAGTAGGCTCTTTCCATAATATCCTGCCCGGTATCAGTTCGTAACAGGCCTTTTTATTTCTCCATTGACATAAATCATAAACAAGCGTCTTTGGAACATCTTTAATGACAGCAAATCCACCGGCCATGTCTCCATATAACGTGGCATAGCCTACACTCATTTCTGATTTATTACCGGTAGTCAGGACAAGCCAGCCAAATTTATTTGACAACGCCATTAATATATTTCCCCTGATCCTTGCCTGCAGGTTTTCCTCTGTTATGTCCGGCTGAGTTCCCTTAAAGGGTTTTGATAACGTTTTGATATATGCATCATATATGTTATTGATAGATATTGATCTGATAGTAATGCCTAGATTTTTTGCGTGGGTATGAGCGTCTTCGTGACTTTCTTTTGATGAATACATGGATGGCATAAATATTCCCTGTACATTATCCCTGCCAAGGGCATCACCTGCTATAGTGGTAACCAGCGCCGAATCTACGCCTCCACTCATGCCAATGACTACACCCTTAAATCCATTCTTACGAACATAATCCTTTGTTCCCAGAACCAGTGCACTATAAACTTCTTCATCAACCCTGATCGTCCGGATTTTCCTGTTGCGGCATTCAGGCTTTTGTTTGTAAGCTTTTTGATCGGGGATCTTAATATTCTCTACAATTTCATTCTCTGCTACAAGAGTTTTCAGTTTCCTTACTGATCGTCCCTGTACAGATTTTTTCCCTTCAGGCATATCAAGACACACCGTTATTAACTCCTCCCTGAAATAGCGGCCCCTGACCAGAATTTCTCCATCAGTATCAAGAACAAGGCTCCCGCCGTCAAATATAAGTTCATCCTGACCACCGATCATATTTACATAAATTATTGGAACATTGCACTCAGTCACCCGGCCTGTCAGCAATGACTCTCGTAAAGATGATTTACCTAGATGATAAGGAGAGGCATTAATGTTGATAATGACCCGGGCACCTGATAATGACTGGACCAGCGGCGGGCCGTTGTCACACCATATGTCCTCGCATATGTTTACCCCTATTTTTATTCCATTAAGGTCGTAAACAGGAAATCTGCTGCCAGCCCTGAAATATCGATATTCATCAAAGACGCCATAATTAGGAAGATGCTTTTTATGATAGACATCAATGATCTTATTATTTGAAATAATGGCGGCGGCATTATAAAGCTCTGTTTTCTTATCCACAAAGCCTACCACCGCAGTAATGTCTGTTGATGCAGATGTAATCTTATCAAGAATGTTCAGGTTGTCCCTGATAAAACCGGGTTTCAGCAACAGATCTTCAGGCGGATAGCCGGTCAGGGCAAGCTCAGGGAAAGCAACAATATCAGCTTTAAGACGCCGGGCCTTTTTAATATATGAAATGATCTTTTTTGCATTTCCGGCCAGGTCTCCTACTGTCGGATTGATTTGTGCAAGAGCAACTCTCAGCTGCTTCAACTACAGTCCCCTCAAATAAATAAAAATTTGCATGCTTAATAATAATTAAAGGGTTGATGTTTGTAAACCCCTGAACATACAGGATGAAAGAGAGTTGTTGACTAGCAATACATTAAAAGATATAATTTTAATTATTCACAGCGTATTGTAACCAAATTAAATCGAGGGAAAAATGATACATCATAATAAGAGGTTTACTGCTGGTCTTCTCATCTTCATATGTGCATTTTATACATTTCTTTGGACAGCGCCCGATGCAATTGCAGGGCATACATCCATATCAAGGGAAGCAGTAGATTTCCTGACCAGGACCGGACAGGCAATGTCTGAGGTAGCAGAGGTTGTTAAGCCTTCTGTGGTCAATATCTCGACGGTAAAAACTGAGCAGGCCGGGGCACCTCTTTCCCCTTTTTATGATGATCCTTTTTTTAGGAAGTTTTTTGGGGATGAATTGCAAAGACAGCAACCGAGGGAACGCAAGTCAACCAGTCTCGGGTCAGGGGTTATCGTGTCTTCAGATGGATATATTCTTACAAACAATCATGTTATTCAGAATGCTGATAAGATCAAGGTAGTGCTCTCTGATAAAAGGGAGTTCATTGGGAAGGTCATCGGCAATGATCCTAAGACAGATCTCTCTGTCATCAAAATAGATGCTGAAGACCTCATATCATTACGATTGGGAAACTCAGATAATCTTAAAGTCGGAGCGCTGGTCCTTGCTGTTGGAAATCCGTTTGGACTGAACCAGACAATTACCATGGGAATAGTAAGCGCTGTTGGAAGGGCAAATGTAGGTATTGCAGATTATGAAGACTTTATCCAGACAGATGCAGCAATAAATCCGGGCAATTCCGGTGGGGCACTGGTAAATGTAAAAGGTGAACTTGTTGGCATTAATACGGCCATTTTCAGCACTACAGGAGGTTATCAGGGTATAGGGTTTGCGATCCCGAGCAATATGGTCAAGGTGGTCATGAACAGTCTCATAAAAACAGGTAAAGTAATCAGAGGCTGGCTCGGTGTATCTATACAGGCAATTACCCCTGAGCTGGCTGATCAGTTTAAACTGGAAAAAGACAAGGGCACACTTGTCGCTGATGTTATTGAGAGAAGTCCTGCGGAAGAAGCGGGAATATTGCGGGGTGATGTCATTTTGGAGTTCGGAGGAAAAAAGGTAGATGAGCCTTCTATTTTAAGAAACATAGTTGCCAGTACCTCGCCGGGAAAGACCATTGATGTTAAAGTGATTAGAAATGGAGAATATCTGACCCTTTCGGTCATGGTCGGCGAGCTCGGAACAGATGAGAAGAAGACACCTGCAACATACAAGAATGCATTGAACGGGGTCACTGTTCAGAATCTTACTTCAGCGATTTACAATCAACTCAACATTCCTGAACAGCTGCGGGGCGTAGTGATTACCGATATTGAAAGAGGCAGTCCTTCAGAGACAGCGCTTATGCGTGGTGATGTGCTCATGGAGATCAACAGGAAGGCAGTAGCGAATATAGATGATTATGAAGTAATGGTCTCACAGATAACATCTGAAGAGGATGTGCTTCTTCTGGTTTTCAGGAGAGGATCAACAATTTTTGTGACTATCAGTGCAGTAGAGTAGAAGCTCTGGACGTGACGAAAACCTATCTAACATTTGGGATGGCATTAATTATCATGCGCGCATGTTGTAATCGGAGATCCAGAACTTCTTGAAAAAACTATCATTCATACCACTATTATTATTTCTATTGGTAAATAGGAATAAAATTAGATATTATTGCTAGCGTTGGATCTATCTTCGCTCTAAAGATAACATCGTTAATCATCAATTAAAACATCTATTGGGATCTATACCTGCCAATACGAACCTCTCACATAATCACCATTTATTCATTGACGGGTCAGTGGAGAACTGTTAATGTATAAGCACATTCCATATAAGGCTTTGATAAGACTCAATTATATAAGTAACATTCATTAGCCGAACTTTTTTGTTTTCTATTCAGATCAATCTGGAAATAGAGATGACTTGGAGAGATTTTTTCTTATTGTAGAATTATAAAGGAAGGGGAGGACCTTTGCAGGATACGATTGCAGGAGGGTCTATGTTCAAATATAGAATGAAAGCAATGAAGTTCAGGACAATGGTTTGTTTTACAATAATGGCATCTTTGCTATTCTTCGGGGTAACAGGTTTTATCAGTGCCCGGAAGGCCTCGGCACATTCAGTGCATCCAAAAGAAAAGCAGATATCTCAAAAGTCTATGTACACAATTCAGACGGGCAGTTTTAAGAATAGTCAAAGGGCTGAAAAGCAATTCAGGATTATTAAACAGTCGTTAGAGGGGACAGCATTTCAGGCTCTCCGGATAGAGAAGATAGGGAGGTTTTATGCTGTCCGGGTAGGGAGGTTCGACAGTCCTGCAGAAGCAGAACAGTTCCTGAGGAAGCAGGAACGCAGTCTTGAGGGGTCCATGGTGATGAAGGCGTATTTCATTAATGAGAGGATTCTCCAGATACATGATGGCGTGGAGGAATATGTGCTTGTAAGCAAGGCAAGAATACAAAGGGGTCGATACCTCCCGGATTTACCATATGCGCGAAATGATCTGGGTCTGAAACTTGTCGGGACCGCTCTGGTGGATGAACCTGAAAATAATATCGCAATTATAGAGAACCTTGCCTCAGGGGATCAGGAGATCTATAAGGAAGGTGATACTTTAAAAGGTGTTCTGATAAAGAGAATCCTCAGCAGGGGGGTCATAATTGATGAAGGACGGGGAGATGAAATACTTATCATGGCAAGAGGAACAAATACTAGGACTCTTCAGTCAGAATCCCAGAGGGTCCAGCTTGGGAAAAAAGTGGTTGACGCCGATAAGAGTGCCGATAATAAAGACAAAGACGATGACGATGATATGGATAAAGGGGACAAAGAAAAGTCAATAATTATTCCGAATGAATGAGTATAAAAGGCTTGGTTGATTCCAAGCCTTTTTTATTGCTGATATCTATTGGCAATACTCAAATTTCATAAACACTCAGCGTATTGATCATATGATGCAATCATCAACTTATCGTGACTTTCATTTCTTCCAGAGAGAGCAGGATTACAAAAGCAATCAGCAATCTTCATATCTGCTTCACATATACATATTCAAGATCAAGCAAAACTAACCCGATAGATAATAAACTGCGTTCATGCGAGGATAAAAATGAAAGTATCAATGTTTATTATTTCAGGTTTTATTGTCATAGTGTTCATGTTTGGTATGACGATCCTTTCCCATGCGGCACTTGTTGACAATCATGATGGTACGATAACAGACACAGACACTGGGCTTATGTGGCTTCAGGATGCCAATTATGCCAAGACATCGGGCTATGACGATGATGGCCTAATGAATTGGTTCGAAGCAAAGATATGGGCGGATAACCTTGTTTATGCAGGATATGACGACTGGCGGTTGCCCTCGGCTCTTAATACAGATGGCACTGGTCCATGTCAGTTGGACAATTGCACTGACAGTGAGATTGGACACCTGTATTATACGGAGTTGGGAAATGCGGCAAATGGGCCATTGAAAAACTCACTGAACAACTCGGGCGATTTTCAGAATTTGCAGTCGAGCATTTACTGGTCGGGTACGGAATATGCTTCAATGCCTGACTATGCGTGGCACTTTCATTTCTCCAATGGCTTCCAGAGCATCCCCAAGAAGAGCATGAACCTCTATGCCCTGGCAGTGCGACCTGCAGGTGTATTGCTCGCATCGATAAGCGATATCCCCTTTGTTTCTGTTGGTGTCGAAGAAAAAAAAGAAATACAACGTATTAAACAGCAAGATGAAATTATAATGAATAATCAGTATGCATCTGAAACAATTTATACAATACAAACAGGAAGCTTCCTGAGAGTGGAACAAGCACAAAAACAGTTTGAATCGATGCTGCAAATATTAAACGGACAGGAATTCAGTTTTCTCAGGATCGAAAAAATAGGAACCTATTATTCTGTAAGGCTTGGCAGGTATGATAATTATAATAATACAGAGAAATTTCTCCAGGAAATTACCCCCAGGCTATCTGAAGCTATCATATTGAATGCCTATATAAAGAATAAAAGAATTATAAAGTTATATAAATAATTATTAAGGTATGCCGAGCTTCTACCACGCCGGTCTTATTCCTCCTGTCTCCGTTTGTATGTACGGGGCCCATACAAGCGCTACCAGTGAGATGGAAATATCCTTCTTTTTAGGTTTTATCTCAAAGCTCTCAAGGTCTTCTGTGAGGGGGGCAATACTTGTTTTTGCCTGTTCTGTTTCCTCAGCCAGCATCTTCTGGAGTTGATCAAGCTGATCGGAGAGTTCGTCCACATTCTCTTTTGCCAGTTCAATGTCTTTTGACTCCTTTAGAATCCGGCCTGCACGGCCTGCGGTTGTTGCTGCCCTCCCGAGTGTTGATTGACTGAGAGTTTTTCTTCCGAGCAGGGCCCCGAAGAGAGTAGCTCCAAAGGACATTGCTGTCTGGAGTTTCTGCTGCTTTGCCTGTTCTTTTTCCCGGTCTACCTTCTGTTCAGCTTTTCTTATCCGCTCCTCCAGTTTTGTTATTTTTGATGTATATTTTTTCCTGATTCGCTCAATAAGTGCATCACGTTTTTCGTGAGATGTCGTCTGTAAACGTATCCTGAAATCTCTCTCCGCCTCACCAGGAAGGGATGTGATTTGAAGGGACGGGCTTTTCAGGAGCGTCATTTTCTGATTTCTGTAGAGCAGCTCATGAAGATCTTTTCCCCATTTCAGGTAGTTTTTCTTTATACCTGCTCCCGCGGGCAATTCACCATATGCTGCTTCCTGGCTTTCCGGGAATTTGTCAAGATCGTCATCCGAAAGGTTTGCTGCTCCGGCTTCATCCCACTTGACTGCTGCAGAATCATCATTAAATTCTGCGAGCAAAGCTATATGGTCTTCAGCAGCAACTCCTGCTTTAGCATTCGCGTAATAAATTTTGCCGATGCCCAGTAACATCGGTTCATACAGTATATCATTCCCCTCATGAGTCTCTTCAAGAAGAGGCAGAAAATACTCAGGGATGCCGGGCGGCAACAATGGTTTTGATGAGTGTGCTGAGGTAACTAGTTTGTCAATGGCAGAAGGACGTGTGTCTGTTTTTGATGACTCGGCGGGTGGTATCCGGTCAGCCTTCCTCCCCTTCATTAATTGCTTTATCTGGTCCCGAGTCAGGGGGCCGCGAAGATAGGACATGACCCATCGTGTCTGAAAGAGGACCGGTCCATCCTCGTGAACATTATTCATCAAAAAAACCCTGTTTCCCAGTCCGGAAAGGAGCTGGTCCATCTTCTGACGGTCAAATCCCCCGGCTGAGGTGCCTGCACCCTCCAGTCCTTCCATCATGCGGGCCTTGTCTCTTTCGGTCTGCAGCCTCCCGATAAACCATGTACCTATATTTGATAGGCCCTTGTAATCAAGGTCCACCGGGTTTTGTGTCGCAAGGACAATTCCGACGCCGAATGCCCTTGCCTGTTTCAATAACGTCATCAGGGGCGCCTTGGACGGAGGGTTTGATACCGGCGGAAAATATCCGAATATTTCATCCATATAGAAGAGCGCCCGAAGGCTGGTAGTCCCGGACTGGGTGCGCATCCATCCAAGAAGCTGTGTAAGAAGCAGGGAAACAAAAAACATGCGCTCTGCATCGCTCAGATGGGCAATAGAGAAAATCGAAACACGGGGCTTTCCTTCCGACGTATACAGCATCCTGTCGATATCCAGCGGCTCGCCCTCCAGCCAGGTCTGAAATCCCGGGGCAGCCAGGAGATTGTTCAGCTTCATGGCAAGGGAGAACCGGTCTTTGGACGGAAAAAAAGATTCTATGTCAAATACGCCTATACGGTTGAACGACGGTGACTGTATGCTCTGTATAAAACCTGTGAGGTCGAGGCTCAGGCTGTTTTTCCATGCTGTATCCAGTATGGTTGATAAAAGAATGTGTTCCCGGCTTTGCAGGGGGTCTGCCTCGATTCCCAGCAGGTTGAGAAGACCTGTCACGGTTGTATTTATTCGTTCCCTGAGCAGGTCACTATCATCTAAAATTGCAGATGGAGGCGCTTCAAAAGATTTTAATATGGAAACAGGGATACCCGCAGTACTGCCGGGGGTGTAGATTACATAATCAGCTGCATCCCTCAGACGCTGAATGCGTGCTCCGTCCTGGCCCCAGTCAGCCAGTCCTTTTTCCCACATCTTCGCCTGTTTTTCCGCATACTCCCGCGTTGACAGGCCCTTTTTCCTCGCGTCATCTTCGTTGATCCACGGCATGAAATCATCGGTCTTCAGGTCGGGGAAGGTGAGAAACAGATTCGTTAGGTCTCCCTTTGGATCA
Organism: Thermodesulfovibrionia bacterium; assembly: GCA_945788685.1. Lineage (GTDB taxonomy): Bacteria > Nitrospirota > Thermodesulfovibrionia > UBA6902 > UBA6902 > CALZJD01. The sequence goes on from CALZMZ010000028.1 coordinate 11,935, forward strand.
ATGATTATTGACGGAATACCGTCTATGGCAGCCTCTTCCAGAAGTCCGATGCACAGACCGGTTTTTCCGCTTCCTGTCATGCCGACACTCACAGCGTGAGTCAGAAGGTCCCGTGAGTCGTACAGAAGGAGATTCTCCTTCTGTTTTTTGTTTTCGAAATCATATTCGCGTCCAAGGTAAAATGCCCCCAGTTTTTCAAAATCTTCCATTCATTCTCCTTTTGATTATAAAACCGGGTTCAGTCTCTCATGCCTTACCCGGTCTTGAATATGACTTTCGTTAAAGAACAGTAATTGAGCAGTGCGCGTGTTTCATATAGAAATATCTTTGACAGATTAATAATTATTACAACCTGAAGTCTCTGCCACAGTTCCAAATTTCTGTCATTCCGGCTTGTCCGGAATCTTTCAAGAAGGATTCCCGACGCGCTTTGCTTGCGGGAATGACAACAAATAATAAACTTTCAAATAATGGACGCCCTGCAGTCTCTGCTGCATGGTACTTCATTCCTTTAAACTGATCAGGATGTGACCTTCTTTCACAGCTAGGTTATTTATACCCTCTGAGAAAAGCTTCCAGAAACCGGTTTCGGTGCCGAACTCTTCAACCAGATTTCTTTCTTTCATATATCCAAGCCATGCATTTGGCATGGGGATCCCCCCAATTGACACACCCTTAATTGCAACAACAGGTTTGTTGTTCTCATAGCTGAGTATAAGTCCCAGATTCAGGCGAAGTGTTTTTCCGCCAAGGATAAGAATATCTTCATCCATGGGAATGACCAGTTTGACACTTACCAGATCCTCTGATAAATCAATTGCAACTTTCCGTGCAACTTCCGGTTCATCCGCGATCATCCAGTTCAGTTCTTTCTCGGTAAGGCTGATTTCCCGTTTGGCGCCAACCTCGGAATACGGTTCCGGTTTTAAGTCTTCTGCAGTTGTACGGGTACCCTGCGATTTGGCTGAATGATCTTTTTGCGCTGATGCCATCAGAAGAGAGAGTTTGGAATTGAGCACTTTCTTCTCTTTTTCGTTTAATTCAGTAGGGGTAAGTTTCGAGGCATAAATGTTATATTTAACCCATCCGGCAACCAGGAGAACAATTATCAATGCAATAACAGATGCAATCCCCAATATACGTAAACAGCCTGAACGGGACTCTTTCTCAGGCAAAGTCTCTTTATCCATATTGTTATTTTCCATAGGTTAATATCCTCTAAAGCTTTATTGATACAGATATAATGTTGTTATTGTTTCTTCACGAACTTTCTTATTATATATCACAATTAATATAAGAAAGGAAATCATGATTCCCTCTTTCATCCTTCACTTTTACCCGTCTGTTCAGCAATTAACCTGTGTATTATCGAAATATATTTCCGTTCTTTTGAGAACACAGAAAACCCGATCAGGATAAAGACAACGACTGAAACCATGCACATGAGCATCGAAACCGGGAGAATCGCAGCCATTATTATCAACGTGGATTCCGGCATAGCGTCGGCCTTAAGTTGAGACAGAACAAACCAGGGGTTGATAAGCAGAGGTCTTGTCCAGAACAGCCAAATGCCAATGATCGCAAGGACTAATATCATGATCATGCCGGCAACTGGCCAACTGCGGGCAAATTTTATGCGTTTCTCAATATATGCTTTTTCCTGTGCTGACAAGTCCATAGTATTTTTATTGATGCCTAACAACTTCCTCTATAGTTTCTGTATATATCCCGAAATATACATGATATTTCTAACGTTTGACAAGCTTTTTATGGAATTTCCAGAACCTGCTACTGAGACATTATGCACATTTTAATGATATGCAGTTTCAGGGAACTTCTTCATGTTTGATTTATTGTCTGACGTCCGGGCCTGCCATAAAAATAAATCTGGACAAATCCTTTTATATCCTCTACAATTTGAATATAGATCTGAAGTTTTTACTATCTTGTTATGCTTTGATGGGTGGAGATCATGGCTTTACAAGTAAGTGAAGAAAGCCTTAAGAAAACAACGAAGTGTCCATCCAAATTTCTTTGTCTAACTGAAAATGATAATCTCATGTGTTCTAAAGAAAGACCCATGTGCTCTGTTGAAGTACCCCTTGAGTCCATGATCTTTGTCAGAGATAAGAATAACCACTATACAAATAACGACTGTGTATATAAAGTTGCATATGGATCTGGTTACTTATGCACGTGTCCCATAAGATTTGAGATTTACAGTCGTTACAACATGTAGACTTTTTTAATAAAGTTTATCGCTGGCATAACAATTCATTCATTACCAGGTGATGTGATTAATCTGAGCTTGTTTTTATCTCCATTGACAACAGATGGTAATTGTCAATATTACAGTTTGCATAATTAAGTCTTTATTTAAAATGCATCTTATTTATGATATATTTCAAATAGAAGGAAAAATGTATCTTGAAACGTTTAACAGAAAGAGTACAGGGATTTATAATTTCATTTCAATTGTGGAATAATCGAGTTTTGATTGTCTGTAAGAGAAAGAAAATGAAACAGTTAAAGGTATTAATTTTACTTAGTTGTTTGTTATCTATACTTAACTGTAAGTCTTCGCCTCCATTGCAATTTCAGGAAAATGGACAAAACCAGGCTTACCTGATAGTTACCGGAAGTAAAAATAGCACTGTTCAAACCGAAGGTGTTGATATCAGTGAAGAACATTTTGATTATCATAATATGAATGAAGAGACTTTTATGAACGTACTAAATGCTGACCTTGATACATTATCTCTGATTGAAGGTATCTGGTCAAACGAAAAAAATACTTATAAAATAGGAATTAAAAAAGATGAGAAAAAAGATATATATGTTGCATTTATTTTGAATTCCCGGGACCCATCTGTGAATAAGGGAGAAATTATAGCTGATTTTATTGAAACGAGATATAAATATATTTATTTCACCAAATACTATCTGGAAGATAAAACAGAGATTATTACAAAAGCTAATATTGATGAGTATGGGATGTTATTAATTTCCCTGGAAAAGTGGGGGAAAGAAGATCTGGCTTTTTTCAGGAATTCCTTTATAAAAGAAACAACAGAAGAAGAAAGGAAAGTCTCAAACTTGAAACGATCATTGGTTAAAGAGGGTGAGACAGGAAATGATGAGTATTATGTTCAGGTTGGTTCCTCAAAAAATCACCATTACGCGCAAAAAATGTTAGTAAAAATAAAAAAATATTATCCTCAAGCATATATAGTTGAGCATAATAATTATAGTAAAATAAGAATCCCGGGTGTTTTGACAAAGAAGCAGGGTGCTATTATGTCCAAAGATATAGAGAAAAAATTCAATTTAAAGCCTATGGTAGTTCTGAAAAAAAAATAAGTGCCGAATAATGATATAAATCACTTTCAATTGTTATGAACGTTTGCCGGATTCACTAAAAGCATTTAGTTATAGGCATAATGCTCAACTTTATAACCCCTCTTCTCATTCGGATTCTTCCAGTCTAAAAGAAACCAGCATGGGATTATGATCGGAAGAAGTGACTTTTATAACCGCGGCATCAGTAACCGTTAAAGCACGATAATAGATGTGGTCTATTGGACGGCCGAAAACCCGGGTCCGGGCGTGTTTATTAAATGTAACAGCCTTCAGGCCCAGACGAATCGAAAAGTCCTTCAAAATTGCCATGCGTTTGTTGCTCCAGGTATTAACATCACCTGAAAAAATCACAGGTCCATAGTGATGTGATAATATATTCTCCACTTTTTGTAACTGTGTATTAAAGCTCTCTGTCCCAAGGGTAAAATTAATCGAATGCATATTAACGACCATAAGAGTCTTATCAGTGTTGGAAAGGGGATACATCGTCACCATGGCGGTTTTAGGCAGACTGAGCAGCGGTTCTTTTATCCGGTATGTGCAGGTGAAATCCGGGGCAATCCTTGATGCAGTTAAAACACCTGTGTCTTTACCATTATATTTGAAGGCAATACTGATGTCCCAGTTGTAATGACCTTTTTTCAGCAGCTCCCGTAAATCATCAGTCAGACGGGCCTCCTGGATAGTAAGGATGTCATAAGATGTGATGAAATTCTCAAAGTCTTCTTGCCATCCCTCCTTTATGCCCTTAAACATGTTCCAGTTCAGAATCCTGAATCCACCGGCATCCAGCTCCGGTTTTTGTGCAGGGCCCGATCTCAATATGGTTTTATACTGATCAATGTCACAATCACGTGCGTCCTGTAATGAGCTGGAACCACCTCTTTGACTGATGGTAAGGTGTTTAGGAGGTATGCTGACGCAGGCGGAAAGGACCAATAAAACAAAAATTGTTATATGGAAGGCCAGTTTACTCATTATATGAGTTTAAATCTTTACACATTAATTATCTCATTCACAATACTTATTTGTAGAAACACTTTCCCTGACAGGAACTGGCTAAACTGATCTGTTCTGCCTTTTTAGCTCCTGGATTTTCAGTAGATGCAATCTAAATTTGAAGTTTCAAGTAATTTCATGATGATTCCGTATAAATTTATATGGCTGTCTGGTTTTCCGGATGTAAAGAGGTTGAGAGCTGCTCGGTCAGGCCGGAATACATATTAGTTATATAAAGGGGGTTCATATATAATTCATAATAATTCAATATAGTACGAACATAGTGTATTTGTTGTATTTTTTTATAAGTTTTGATAAGTTATAGAAAATAATCAGGTCGATATTAACCATTTGCTCGTCTTAACATTGTATAATACATGTTGGGCAATTATGTGGAAAGAAATTTTGGTAATGAAAAAAACACTGTTGATATTATTATGTTTGTTACTTGTAACAGGTCATGTTTTTGCTGAAGATAGCAATAAGGCTGTAACTACTCCGGAAGAAGTAAAAAAAGAATCGCCCCAGACTGATCAATCAGTCAGACCGGCACCCCGTCGAGCTACTCCCCCGCCTGTTCAGGGAAACAAGGTAAAGCAGCCTGAAAGAAAAGTTGATCCCAGAACAACGCGGACAACTTCACCCACTCCTGTAACCCCTAAAAATGTGAGAGATTTCTTCTCAAAAACAGAAAAGGAAAATTATATAATCCTGAATTTTGACAATGCTGAATTAAAAGATGTTATCAATACAGTCAGTTCAATAACCAATTCAAATTTTATACTGACTCCCGGGGTTGATGCACGAATAACAATTCACTCTGCCAAAAAGATTCCCATAAGTGAAGTAATGAATGTTTTTGAGTCAGTGCTGGAAGTCAATGGTATTGC
>CALZMZ010000029.1 GCA_945788685.1 Thermodesulfovibrionia bacterium
ATATCACCTCCGTGGTCCTTTAAAATGTTATAGGATATGGACAGCCCCAGCCCGGTTCCATCCAGGTCCCGTTTTGTAGTAAAAAACGGGTCCATTATATGTTTCAGATCCTCTCCGGATATGCCTATCCCTTCGTCCCTGATCTTAATAACAACCTGTTCTGATTTTTCGGTGAATGATGTTGAAATATCGATCCTCTGCCCTCTTTCGGTGAGTGCCTGACATGCATTGGTAACCAGATTTATAACCACCTGTTCAAGCTGCTGAAAATTACCCTTTACAGGAGGCAGGTTTTTCCCATACGTTACGTTAAAATGATTTGTAGATTTTTTAATACTGTTTTCCATAATGAACAGTGCTGATTCCAGAGCAGAGTTGATACATATCGGCTGATTTATCATACCTCTGTCCTGACGGGCAAAGTCCTTCAGGCTCCGGACTATCTTCTCGATGCGGATTGACCCCTCAGTGATTCCTGATATCAGCTGTTCCAGCTTTTTACCGGCTTTGCTATATTGCAGTCCTGCCAGGTCAAAGTCACCATGCTCTTCATGGTATTTGTTTATGATGGGCATAATGTCTTTCCATGCCCTTGATATTATTTTAGAGTTAAGGAGTATATAATTATTCGGATTGTTAATCTCATGGGCAACACCGGAAACCAGGATGCCCAAAGATTTCATTTTATCGGCCATCAACAACTGTTTCTGCTGCAGCCTCGCTTTTTCTTCCGCCTGCTTACGTTCAGTAATGTCCTCAATTATTTCAATAAAACGATAGATATTCCCGTCTTCATCAATTTCAGGCACTGTGGTTACCCTGATAAAGTTATCCCCCAGTGGTCGTTCCATAGTTGTAGGTTTCACATTCCTGAAACATTCCTCTTTCTTACAGAAAGAACAGATTTTTTCAATGCCCTTTTTCAGCGGATCTCCGGAGTATTCACCAACAGTCTCATAACAGGTCTTTCCTATGAGATCTTCTTCCCGGTATTGGGTGAATTCATTGAAATGTTTATTCGTACTGATAAATCTGAATTCACTGTCAAGATAGGCAATACCAAGGGGAAGATTTTCAAAGATGGTTTCAATTTCTTTCAGGAGTTCAATTTTTGTTTTTTCCGCCTCTTTACGTTCGGTAATATCCAGAAAAGAAGCTACGCTCTGCTTTGTATCAGGGACAACTGAGACTGTTGCCAGGAGCGTTGTTATATTCCCCTGACGGTCAACCAGCTTACATTCATAGTTTCTCGGGGCAGCATCCGGGGCAAGTCTTCGCAGCCTGTGATACTCCTTCATCCTTTCCAGTGATTCCTGGTCGAAAAAATCTGTTAATTTTTTTTTGCCCTCAATATGATTTTTAGGATAGCCGCTGAGTCTTTCAAATTCAGTATTCGCACGTGATAGTGTCATGTCTTCTTCTATAATGACCGTGGCAGTTCCTGTTGTCTCAAAAATCGTCCGGTATTTATTTTCTGATTTGCTTGTCTTGTTTTCTGTCATATTACAATTGTACTACTTAATTTAGAACTGGCAAAGAGATTTTCCAACGTTGTCTATGATGAATCATGATCAACATCATGATGACAATATCGCTCTACAATTTATTGACCGTATTAAGGATTACAAGAATCTTACGTCATCCTGATATCTCTTAAATATCTGAAGAGAGCACGGGATGATTTGGGAGGTTTGTTACTTGCTGCTTCCTTTCTGGCATTTCTGACCAGTTGAGACAACTGCTGCCTTTCAGCATTACTATGGTTCTTCAATATCTCTTCCAGAAGTTCATCATTTCCTGCAATAAGCTCATCCCGCCATTGTTCTGTTTCCTTAAACTCAAGGGCTTTCAGGTAATTCCCCTGTTCGATCTGGTCGATGGCCTGTTCAATCGGACCTGAATCTATTTGCCGCATCAGGGAACCTATTAACTGCATTTGTCTTCTCAGGGCTTCACGGCTTTTGATTGTCCTTGCCAGGTTCAGCGCATCCAGGACCTCTTCAGGAATATTGATATCTCTTATCTGTTCCTTTGAGAGTTTAAGAAGCTTCTCTCCAAGCTTTTGCAGTGAGAGGGCTTCTTTTTTTTTCTGAGTCTTACTTTTGTAGTCCATAAAAAACAGGATTCAAGGATTCCAGGATTCAAGTGAAAAAAAACAAACAATCAATAACACTATTATAATTAATTCTCTAAGATTACTTTCCCTCTTTGTAAAAAGAGGGGTTTCATATCCTGTACATTATACCCCTTGGCCCCTTGAACCCTTGACCCCTGTCTTTCAAAACATCTCATATTTTACCAGTCTTCCGTCCAGGCCGCCGGACATGAGGGGTTTTTTCCATGCTGGCTTGAGACCGATCTTTTTTATAAATTCCCTTTCTCCAAAATAAATATAAGCTGATGATCCTTTGCATTTCTGTTTCAGATAATCGCCAAGCGATTTATAAAGACTGCTGAGTTCGTCTTTGTTACCCATACGGATGCCATAAGGAGGGTTCGTAACAATAACGCCGTTTTCAAGTCCCTTTGCATTAATGAAATCAAGTTTATTGATATTTATATTTTTTCCCTCAGGAATATTGTTAATGTTCAGCCTCGATGTCTTAACAGCCTGGGATGATATGTCACTGCCTGAAATCAATTCCTTTGGCAGCCTGATTTTTTTCCGGTCACAATCTTTTCTTACCACTGTCCATAGCTTTTTATCATAATCAGGCATATATTCAAAACCAAAGTTTTTTCTGAGAAAAGCAGAAGGTATGTTGCAATAGTGCAGCATGGCCTCACAAAGCAGGGTGGCTGAACCGCACATCGGATCATGGAGAGGGACAGATCCGTCCCATTCTGTATATTTTATAATTGCAGCTGCAACGGTTTCCTGCATCGGTGCGGTAAGGGACTCCTTGCGGTATCCGCGTTTATGAAGGGCTCCGCCTGATGTGTCCAGGCTTATAACAGCTTTATTTCTGCTGACAAAAAGGTTTATCCAGAGATCCGGATCTTTTGCATTAACATCCGGTCTTTTACCTGTCTGTTCACGGAATGAATCAACAAGAGCATCTTTTATGCAGAGAGAAGCATAATGTGAATTATTAATTCTGCTTTCCGATACATTGCTGAAAACAGCAAACGTATTACTGTCAGATATGAAATCTGACCATATTATCTGCTTTGCTTTTTTGTAAAGCTGGTCCGTGGAATGACAGGTAAACGTCAGAATGGAAGCCAGTACCCGTGAGATAAGCCTTGCGGAATAATTTATCCTGTAAAGAGCTTCTTTGTCAGCATTAAAATAAATGCCGCGGTACACAGGACTGATATCTCCTGCCCCGAGTTCAGCGAGCTCAAGGGCAGCAATCTCCTTTATATCATCAGCGGTCTGGGCAAAGAAACGCCCACTTTTTTGATATTCATACATGGACGGTATTTTGAACAGGAATATGACCTGTCCCGGGGGACAGGTCATATATTAATTCAGCTGCGGCTGGTAATATCGATAAGGTGATACCCGAACTGGGTCTGGACGGGTCCGTGGACTTTCCCGACCTCTTCGTTAAATACAACATCATTAAATTCTTTCACCATTTGACCGGGCGAAAACTCTCCCAGATCTCCGCCTTTCTGTCCTGAAGGACATTCTGAATGTTTCTTCGCCATTTCAGCGAAATCAGCGCCTCCCTCGATCTCTTTCTTTATACTTTCACATTCTTCCCGGGATTTGACCAGGATATGACGTGCTGATGCAGTTGACATAATAATCTCCTTTTATCTGTTTTTTTTTTGCAGATCAATCATAACATATTGCCCGGATGAGAGTTTTAAAAAAAGGTAGAGGTCAGAGGTCAAGGGTCCAGATTAAGGGTTCAAGTAGTTCAAGCAGTTAAATAAATGTGATTAGTAATAAGTGCTTATGTCCGTCAGCTTGCATCACGTTTTAAGCGTGATATAATACGTATATAGCTGATAGTAAGTCCTGTTCGTTGTTTTTTTTATTCGGGAGTATTCAGGGAACTGTTATATATGCCAATTAATTTTTCTCTTATGAGAAAACACCTTCCTTTTTTATTCATACACGAGAACAGTTTTTCACCACCTGACAGCACAATAAAATCAGAATATATAATGTGGCTGGAAAACTATACGTTATCCCTATCAATTTGTCTGAAGGAGGTTGTATGAAGACAAAAAAACTCTATTCATCAACTCACAGGAAATCGATGGACACAAGTTTAGACCCTTATATACTAATGAAAAGAAACAATCACATGGCTGTCTGCACAAAATGCCACATCGTATATTTCAAGAAGAGGTGGTATGTTGATGAGGATCTGTATCAACAGAAGATCATGTTAAAGAAAATTGAAAGGGTTATCTGTCCTGCCTGCCGCAAGATCAAGGATAATTACCCTGGAGGCATAGTCAGACTCAGGGGATCCTTTCTGAGAGACCATAAAGAAGAAATAATTAATTTGATCAGAAATGAAGAGGAGAGGGCGCGGGGGTTTAATCCTCTTGAAAGGATTATAAAGATCAGTGAAATGAATAAGGAGATGGAAGTAACCACAACCAATGAAAAGCTTGCCCAGAGAATCGGGAAGAGTCTTCACAAGGCATGTCAGGGTAAGGTTGATTATAAGTGGTCTAATGATACCAAGTTACTGAGGGTTGACTGGGAGAGATAAGACGTGAATGTCAAATTCTAAAATCCAAATGTCAAATAAAACCTCAATGACTAATGACAAAAGGAATGATCGCCCGGATTATATCCTTTTATTTTTTTTCTTTAACGCATTTGATATTCAATTGACATTTGAGCTTTGACATTACTCAGTTACGCGTTGCAATGGATATCTATTTCAATGGTAAGATAGTCTCATGCGGGCACTTTTATTCAATAAAAGCCTTAAATATGCGGATGATTACCCGGCCCCTGTTCCGGCTAAGGGTGAAGCACTGATCAGGATAACCCTTGCCGGGATCTGTAATACCGATCTTGAAATTACAAAGGGATATATGGGCTTTCAGGGTGTTCCAGGTCATGAGTTCGTCGGAATCGTTGAAGAATGTGAAAAGAAAAGTCTTGTTGGTAAAAGAGTTGTTGGGGAAATAAATATTAATTGCGGCATCTGCCCTGAATGCCGGAAAGACCTTGGAATCCACTGCAGAAGCAGATCCGTCCTTGGCATACTAAATAAGGACGGGGTTTTTGCCGAATATGTAACGCTTCCTGTCAGCAATCTTCACAAACTTCCATCCGGGGTGTCTGATGAAGAAGCAGTCTTTGTTGAACCTCTTGCCGCTGCGTTTGAAATACTGGAACAGGCAGATATTAATTCTTCCCATAAGGTCTGTGTTCTGGGTGACGGCAAGCTGGGAATACTTGTTTCACAGGTACTCTCAACGAGCGGTTGTGAACTGCTTGTTTCTGGCCACCACAGGGAAAAGCTCTCAATCCTTGATGAGATGGACATCAAAACAACAAGGAAGGACCATCATTTGACTTCCCGGTTTGATATTGTGGTTGACTGTACCGGATCAAAAACAGGGATAGAGACCGCTCTTAATATTGTTAAACCTAGAGGAACAGTGATTATCAAAACAACATCGGCAAAAAAAGGGTATGTAGACCTGAACAGAGTTGTGGTCAATGAGATCACTCTTATCGGGTCGAGGTGCGGACCATTTCCTGCTGCTATTAAAACCATCAGTGAGAGAAATGTTGACCTGTCTCCGCTTGTGAGCAGGAAATTTCCACTTCACGATGGTGTCAGGGCATTTCAGTATGCATCACAGAAAGGCAGTTTAAAGGTATTGATAGAAATTTAACCGGAAGAGCTGTTTTGTGCCCTGTTCAGAATTTTCAGAAATGCATTTACAACATCGGGATCAAATTGTGAACCTTTGTGTGTCTGAAGCTCATTTAACGCAAACTCCAGTCCGGGAGAAGGTCTATACGGCCTGTCCGATGTCATTGAGTCAAACGAATCAGCTACGTGCAGAATTCTTGCTCCAAGGGGAATTTTATTTCCACTAATTCTTAAAGGGTAACCTGTACCATCTATTTTTTCATGGTGATGTTCTATATAAGGGATGATCTCTCTCAGCTGTTTTAATTCTTTCAGAATATCAGCACCCTGGGAAGGATGTTTTTTAATTTGTGTGAATTCATCTTTTGTCAGGGTACCTGGCTTATCAAGGAGGTAGTCTGATGTGCCGATTTTTCCAATATCATGAAGCAGTCCTGCCATCTTGATGTCCTTAATGTCATCCTGGTCAATATCCATCTCCAGTGCTATTGCTTCTGCATACTGCGATACCCGTTCGGAGTGACCTTTTGTCCAGGGGCTCTTTGCGTCCAGAACATTGACCATAACATGAACCAGTTTCAGGAACAGGTCTTCAAGCTCTTCATAGGAATCATTTATGTCTTCGAGCATGTTAAAGAAAGCATCTTTGCCGTTTTTTGCCTTTAACTCCCTGTTCTTCATTTCTATTATGGATGCAGCATATACGTCAAGCAGCTCTGCGTTACTTTCACGGGTAATGTCGATCGCGGTATGAATGACTCCGATAATATCACTGTCAATATAAATCGGCGACGTTTTTATTATGAGTTCTTTGCCAAGATGGGGCTCAAAAATATGAGCTTCTTCGCTGTTTCCACTATACAGACACCGTATTAAAGGGCAGTTATCAATAGGGCTGTCAGAGTTATGAAACAGTTGATAATATTTGGAACCATGAGTATTCTGGTAACCTGTGCCCAGTTTATGGAACTCTCTATTGGCAATAATAATGGTATGATCGATATCAACAATTGAGGCTGGAAAAGGGAGCGTATCAAGCAGCGGTTTCCATGTTTCCACAATTACGCTAAGAGAAGTATCATTTGTGTCACGGTTATTTTTTAATGTAGTTTTTTTCATTATAAAAGATTTTCTGCTCATTGAATAATATCTTTTAATTCATCAGATTGCGGCCGGTTCTCATACGATCTGTACCTGAAGTTACACTGAGCATTATAAGTACATAGATTATAAGTATTGCAAATTATATATCCGGGGATATTGATCATATAATTAATGCACAGTTACAGCTTAGGATGTATCTCTTCTACCAGTTTTTACGGTATTATTACTGATATTCTTAAGCTGAAACAGGATCAGGCTGAAACCCCAGTCTGGTTATGTAAGACAGCTTATATTGATTGTTCCTGTTCTGATGCCTTTTTTCCCACATTGATTGCATATTCTGTTTCCATCTTTTTTATTTCTCTTTTAAGTTTTTTCATTTTAAGCTCTCTTCCAACCGCCATATCATAAAATTTTTCGAGATCATTAACTTTCTTCTTAAGCTCTCCTTCAGATGTACTGAGCTTTTGCTGGGCTTCTTTCAGCTCTGTAATTATTGTGGCGATTACAACCGTGTGCAAATATGTGCCGTTTCTGTCACAGATGGGTCTGTGGCTCATATAAAACCAGTGATTGTCCTTTGTTTTGACTTCAACACGCGTCATTGATTCTTCCCTGGCGATAAGCTCTTTGCAGTGATCCAGTGACTGTGTATCAGCAAGCTCAAAAAATTCATGGCATTTTTTATTAATCAGTTCACCTGGTGTCAACCCTATGTGACCGGCAAAGCTTTTGTTGCAGCGCTTGATATTAAAATCCTTATCAATAAGTACTATGAATTCAGAGACCGTGTCAAACGTCTCTTCCCATTCTATCTTTGCTTTTGTGACCGATGCCAGCAGCAGGTTGTGTTCATTCTCGATTTCTTTTCTTTCAGAAATATCCCGTGCTATATGAATCAGTCCAACGAGCTGCTCTTTATCATTGACTCTTGGAATGGTCCTTATTTCCAGATGCTTACCCAGGAAAGGTTCATATGTCTCCAGACTCAAAGGAGCCCCCGAATTATAGCATTCGCAGCTTGGACAGTCCGCAGGTGCAGAGTCAGTTCCATGATAAAAATTGTAGCACTTATTTATTCTGCCGGGTGACAGGTCAGTCAGGTTAAGCATTTCCATGGCAGCTTTGTTTGCCTGGACAATATTTAAGTCTTTGTCATGGATAGTTATTATGTCCGGTATACTGTCAAATGTGTCTTCCCAGTCCTGTCTCGCCTGTAGTACCATCTCTCTCATATGTTGCTGTTCGGTAATGTCTGTTATTGTCAGGAGAACCGCTGCTTTCTCCTCTATGACATCAGATCCATAATTACCAATACGGGAAACAATGCTGTCAAAGATCAAGCTGTCGGCGGAACCTTCCGGTTTAACAGTAATTTCTTTTTTTATAGTGTCACCTTTTTGAAGGTTCATCTTGATATCCTGTCCCAGAGTAGTAATGAACAGGTCTGGTTCAATGGTATTGAATCTTCTTCTTAATCTCTCGAACGCACTGCTTACTGAGAGAATTTTCATTCTGTTACTGACTACTATCAATATCGATGGTGCAGAGAGGAGGATGTTATCCGTATAATCTTTGGCTGTCTGTATTTCCTGAATAGAATCTTCGATATGTTCAGCCATATAATTAAAGCCCGATGCAAGTTGTCCAAATTCATCTTCGCTGGTGATATTAATTCTTGTTGACCAGTTTCCATCCGCCATATCCTTCATGTGGCCTGAAAAAATCCTGATTGTATTATCGATATGTTTTGTAAGAACCAGTGTCAGTAGCATTATTGTTACAATCCCCAGAAACGCGCTGGAGGAGCCCACTGTTATTAAATGACTGCCAAGCTCTGAAACCATATTGACATCCCACCCGTCATTGATCAGGTGATTATGAAGACTGAAGTAAAGAAGTGCGTTTATCAATACTGCTCCGATTACGGTCACAATGAATAGAATTAAAATAATATTTCTTCGGAGTCTGAATTTCGGAGCTTTTATAATTTCTTTTATCTGCTTCATCAGTGACCAGGAATAACAACCATGCTGTTAATAGTACCGCTCAATATCAACAACAACAGGAAATGTGCCCAATACATACTATTAGTTAAAATACGTGTACTGCAGTCATAGTGTTGAATATATACTCTTATATGTCGGACAAAAAACAGATGAACTTAAATTCATTCGGAGTTTAATTCATCAGCTGACAAAAATATTTTTAAGTCTGAAAGACAGAAATTATAATATTTGATAAAGTATTTCTATGTATAATACGAAGACAGCCGGCATCATAATTATCGGAAATGAGATATTGTCCGGTAAAGTCCGTGACAGTAATTCTTATTTTCTCACCTGTGAACTCAGGGAACTTGGGGTTGATGTTAAGCGGATACTGGTAATCCCTGATGATATAGATGTTATAGGAAAAACCGCGCTTGAGTTCTCGAATACATATGACTATGTTTTTACTTCAGGGGGTGTAGGTCCTACCCATGATGATGTTACCATGGCCGGCATAGCAAAAGGGTTTGGGGTAAAGCTTTCAAAACATCATGAAATAGAAAAAATACTGTTCTCACGCTTTAATCGGATGATGAATGATGCTGTCCGTAAAATGACGGAAGTACCTGAGGGTACAGAGGTCTTTATCAGTGACGGCATGAGATATCCCGTTATTTATTTCAGAAATATCTATATCTTTGCCGGCATCCCTGATTATCTGAGAGAAAAATTTACGATTATCAGGGAGCGGTTCCGCTCCTCAACATTTCATCTGAATAAACTGTTCCTGAACGGTCATGAATCGGAATTTGCAGAAATTCTTGAGTCAGTTGTCCTGAATAATAAAGATGTTAATTTTGGATCATACCCTGTCCTCGGCCAGCCTGATTACAGGGTAGTGGTCACAGCAGAGTCTAAATCAGAGCAGCTGTTAAAAAAGGCAATGGATGAGCTCCTGAATATTCTGCCTCATACCATGCTTTACAAAGTGGAATAAAGATGCTGCTTGTCATTTCCGGAGCTCCAGGGAAATCATCCTGCCAATGTCAGGTTAATTATATTAAAATATAAAAACTTCATCCGCGTTTTATCATATTGCAGGAAAATAAGATAATGGGTATACCAGAAAAGAGCAATAATAAAAATACCGCAGATTTTTATGAGAGCATTATTAGTGAGTGGAGAGCAATATTTGACTCCATTACTGACCTGGTATCTGTACTTGATACTGATTACCGCTTTGTGAGGGTCAACAGACCTTTAGCTGCATATCTCGGAGTTGAACCACAGGATTTAATAGGGAAGAAGTGCTACGAGGTCATGCACGGGACAGACAGGCCCGTATCATATTGCCCCATGGCTGAATCAGCGTCTATCAAATGTCCTATACATAAGGAAGTTTATGATTCCACGCTGAAAAAACATTTCATGATAAATCTTTCCCCGATTATTGGTAAAGACGGCAATGTTCAGAGTATTGTCCATGTTATGAGGGACATAACTGAACGTAAGATTGTCGAAAAATCGATAAGCATGAGCGAAGTCAGGCTTAAATCGATCATTAATAATACATCTGCTGTTGTCTATCTGAAAGATATGGCTGGAAAATTCCTGATGATTAACAGAGAGTTCGAAAACCTTTTTCATATAAGCAATGATGAGATCTCCGGAAAGACAGATTATGATTTATTTCCGAAAGAACAGGCTGATGCTTTCAGGGAAAATGATAAGAGCGTTCTCGAAACAGGCACGTCCATTGAGTTTGATGAAGAGGTCTTGCATGACGATGGAGTCCATACATATATTTCCATTAAATTTCCTCTTTTTGACCATAATGGGAAAGCTTATGGCGTATGCGGTATTTCAACGGATATATCAGAAAGAAAACAGTGGGAAAGGGAGCTTCAATTAAGTGAGAAACAGCTGGCAGAATCGCAACGGGTTGCAAAACTTGGAAGCTGGGAATGGGATATAGCTAAAAATGAAATAACTTGGTCAGATGAACTGTACAGGATATTCGGAGTTAAACCATCAGAATTTGACGCTTCTTATGAAACATTCCTGTCAATGGTACATCCAGATGACAGAGATCGACTGGACAGAGCTGTCAAAGAGTCTGTTGAAAAGCGAAAATCCTATTATATCGATGTCAGGATTCAGCGTAGTGACGGGTCAGAATGGATTATGGAGGCCCGCGGTGAATTAACACTTGATGATAATGGAAATGCTGTATCAATGGGAGGCACTGCCCAGGACATTACAGTAAGAAAGAAAGCAGAGCTTGAGCTGAAAGAATCAGAAGAAAAATACCGAAAGCTCATTGAAACAGCTAATGACGCAATACTGCTGGCCGATTCAGAAACAGGAATTATCCTTGATGCAAATAAAAAGGCCGAGGATTTATTGGGTATTCCCATTGATATGATTAAGGGCATGCATCAGACTGAGTTGCATCCTGAAGAGGAACTTGAGCATTACAGGGAAATATTTGAAACTCATGTCAGGGAAGGAAATGCCTTTATTAGTGATTTAATTGTGGTTAATAAATCCGGCAGAAGGATACCGGTAGATATCAGTGCCAGCCAGATAGAAATAAACGGCAAAAAAGTTCTTCAGGGAGTGTTCAGGGACATCTCGGAACGGAAGAAGGTTGAAGAAGAGTCAAGGAAAAATCATAATGAGCTTGAGATGAGAGTCCAGGAAAGAACACTGCAGATCGAGAGGGCAATTGAAGAACTTTTAAACGAGATTAACGAGCGGAAAGAAGCTGAGGAAGCCCTGCGTCAAAGTGAGGAGAGGTTCCGTATTGCTGCTACAGCAACTTCAGACCTGCTCTGGGAAGGAGACGTACGCGAGAACAGCCTTGACTGGTATGGAAACATAGACTGGCTTCTGGGATATGGTGAAGGAGAGTTCCCGAGAACGATATCAGGACATATGGAAAGCATTCATCCTGATGACAGGGAGTGGTTTACAGAAAAAGTGGATAAGGCCCTGAAGACTGGAAATGAGTTCATCGCGGAATACCGGATCAGGTGTAAAGACGGAACGTACAGGTATTGGAATGAGACAGGTAAAGCCGTTGTATATGAAGACGGCAAAGCAGTGAAATGGATCGGATCTGTAACAGACATAACTGACAGAAAAATAGCTGAAGATCAAATTATAAAAAGTGAAAACCAGTTCAAAAAACTATCACAGGAATTCAATGCTCTTCTTGATGCCATCCCTGATAATATTATCCTGCTTGATTCTGATCTGAAGGTTTTATGGGCCAACAAAGCTTCATCGCAGAAGTTTAATAAGGTGAATTCAGAACCAAAAGGGTTGCATTGTTACAGACTGTGCTGTAATTCCGCCGGTCCCTGTACATGCTGCCCGGCCATTGCCAGCTTTAATTCGGGCAGGGAGGAGACTGCCCGCGTAAGCAGCCCATCGGGAATTGTCTGGGACATAAGGGCATTCCCTATCATGGATAATGCAGGAAATGTCAAAAACGTAATTGAGGTAGCAAGGGACGTATCTGTCAGGGTAAGGCTGGAAAAAGAAGCGGGCGAAATTCAGGCCAAACTGATTCAAACCAATAAAATGACATCACTTGGTACACTTGTTTCCGGAGTTGCGCATGAAATAAACAATCCAAACAGTTTTATAATGACAAATGCCGATCTCTTCAATGCTATCTGGAAAGATGTATATAAAAAGCTCAAAGAACAGGATCGCAATAATGAACATACTCAATTCGGGGGAATTCCATTTTCAGAGCTCGAGACAGTTGTCCCTACATTATTGAGAGGTATTTATGAAGGATCAGGGAGAATAAAGAATATTGTTGATAATCTGAAGGACTTTGCCAAATCTGACAAAAGGTATCTGTATGAAAAAGTCGATGTAAATAGAGCGGTTAGAACTGCCAGCAGCATTCTTGATTCGCATATAAAGCAATGCACTGACAACTACTACCTGTCCTGCAAAGATAGCATCCCTTATATTAATGGCAATAGTCAGCAGATTGAACAGGTGGTCATTAATCTTATAATGAACTCTCTTCAGGCCCTGCCTGACAGGGAAAGCAGTGTCATTGTTTCAACTTACTGTGACAGTGAGAATGGTCTGGTAGTAATTAAGGTAGAAGATGAAGGTACGGGTATATCAGAGTCTGTTATGGACAGGATTACAGAACCTTTTTTTACTACGAAGATGGAAAGCGGTGGAACAGGCCTTGGACTTTCAATTTCCTATTCCATAATAAATGAACATAGCGGATCTCTGGAGTTCATGTCAGAAGAAAATACAAGGACAGCAGCTTTTATTAAATTGCCTGCCTGTTCTGATGTCCGGAATGATTAATCAGGGAGTATGTTATGAATGTTCCTAAAAAGCCGGTGATACTTGTAGACGATGAAGAACAGATCCTGATCAGCTACAGCATGATCCTCAGGACTGCAGGAATGGATAATGTCATAACAGTGCAGGACAGCGAAAAGGTAATGGCATTGCTTGAGGATAAAGATGTATCTGTGATTGTGATAGACCTGATCATGCCCCGTCTGTCAGGTGTTGAACTCCTCAATGAAATAAAGATAGATTATCCGAATATTCCGGTTATTGTCATGACAGCAACGAATGATATTGAGATGGCAGTAGACTGTATGAAAAAAGGAGCTTTTGATTATATGGTTAAGCCGGTAGAGAAAAGACGGTTTATATCCAGCATAGAGAAAGCCATTGTAATACAATCATTGCAGGATGAGGTAACACATCTGAAAAAACACCTGTTATCGGAAAAGTTGATTAACAGGGATGCTTTTTCGTCCATTATTACAAACAGCAGGAAAATGATGGCCATTTTTCATTATGTGGAGGCCATCGCAGGGTCTGACAGACCTGTCTGTATATCCGGGGAAACCGGTGTCGGGAAAGAACTCCTTGCCAGAGCAATATACGATGTGAGCGGACTGGACGGGGAATTCATAGCTGTAAATGTTGCAGGACTTGATGACACAATGTTTTCCGATACATTATTCGGTCATAAAAAAGGTGCTTACAGCGGGGCTGACAATGACAGGGACGGTCTTATAGCCAGGGCAGAAGGGGGAATGCTTATGCTGGATGAGATAGGAGATTTAAATGGAAATTCTCAGCTGAAGCTTCTCAGGTTACTTGAAGAAAGACAGTATTATCCTCTTGGCTCAGATATCATCAGAAAAAGTGATGTACGCATTATTGCTACAACAAACAGAGATATGAAAAGTATGGTCTCTGACGGAACATTCAGAAAAGACCTGTTTTACAGGCTATGTACTCATGCGATACAGATACCCGCATTAAGAGACAGAATAGAGGACATTCCATCACTGGTTGATCATTTCATAAATGAGTCTTCCCTTTCCCTCTCAAAAACAAGACCTTCCTGTCCGGCAGAACTTATTTCACTGCTTTCCGGTTATGGCTTTCCCGGAAATATCAGGGAACTGCAGACAATGATTTTTGATGCAGTGGCCCGTCACAGGTCCGGTAAGCTCTCCCTGAGCGTATTCAGAAAAATTATCAATCAAAATCAGATGACCACTCAGCCGGTTTTTAATCCTTTAGAAAATGGGGAAGGATCTGAAAAACCGGAACAGTCAGATAAATTTCCCACCTTAAAAGAATCAGAAGCACACCTGATATCAGAAGCATTGAAGAGGTCTGGCGGAAACCAGAGGCTTGCGGCAGAAATGCTTGGCATGTCACGCCAGGCACTGAATAAACGTCTTAGACGATCTGAACGATCATGATCATAAGATTTCCTTGTGGTATATTTTGAGCGCTATAGACAAAAGTTGCACCTGAAGGAAATTACATTTAATCAGATGGTTACATGAAATATGTGATTCAGTCTGTAAAAAAATGTCTCTTTTGTATCTTCCATATAATTCATTTCATAAGCCATAACTAATTGAAATTTAAATGAAAATTAAATTTTGGTGAATGGCATTGTAATTGCAATTAATCATTATTAACATTAAGAATTACTGGTTAATAGAATCTGTTTAGCGGGGCAGGGGAAGATCTTTGAGTGGAACTGAGATTCAGAACCACTTGATCTTCCTAATGTAATAATCAGTGAGAGGGACTGATTATTACATTAATTCATCCCTGCACACTTTTTATCAAAGCTGGAAATGAAAATGTTTACAGACACAAAGCAGGTATCAGATATTCAGAAGAAGACGACCGCATGCATGCATAATTTTTCCTGCCTCGAGGGGAATAAGGAATGTATGTGTGAAGTTGAAAGCAATGTCAGTAACAAGCTGATTTTCATCAAACCCAGGTTAAACTGGGCCTGTAATTACAAATTGTCTTTCGGGTATAAATATATCTGCAATTGTCCAACACGAAGACACCTGTACATCTCTCATAATCTATAATATCCAGAATACCTATATTCCTGCTTCAAAACCAAATATTGTTAAATGAATTCGATCAGATTGCTCTTTGCCTGTTTAATATCCTTTTACGCATAAGCCGGAAGGGGTAGGGAGCAAGAAAAGCAGCAACCACGATGAGCCAGACAATGTCCCAGCCTGCCTGTCCCGGATGACCTGATGCAAATGCCCGGCACACATTCACTAAATGATACAGCGGTGTAAAGAAAGATATTTTAGCTACTATGGACGGAAGTGTATCAACAGGAAAAAAGATGCCGGAAAAAAGAAACATGGGCGTCATAAAGAGAGTATTAAAATAATTGAAGGAATCAATGCCCGGCACAGTGGCTGATGCAATGACCGCAATCTCGGCAAATATCAGCCCGGTTATAAATATAAAAGGGACAGACAGTACAATATAAAATGAATCAACAAGACTGAAAGATGAAACAACTATCATGATTGTTATGCCGTAGAGTGTACCTTTTGCAGCACCCCAAAGGACCTCTCCCGTAACAAGGTCATCAATATTAATTGGAGTGGCCAAAATGGCATCGAATGTCCTCTGGTATGTCATTCTGATATACGTACCGTATGTGCATTCAAACGAAGACGCAAACATCGTTGATGAAGCGATCAGTCCCGGAGCTATGAATTTAATATATGGAACTCCCTGGATGTCCTTTACAAAAGCGCCAAGTCCATAACCCAGCGCCACGAGGTAGAGGACAGGTTCCACAAAATTAAGCACCATGCTTGATTTATAGCGCTTTGTATAAACTGTGAAGTTTCGCTGCCAGACCCTGTAAGCCCTAATAATATTCATGATGAGGTTGTTCCGACTGTTTTCTTCCCCACCCATGACGGGAGGGGATTGAGGGGAGGGTGTTTAAATATTTTCTGTTTTTTATTTCTCATACCTTTTCTCTTGCTCACTTTTTTATCTGCTTTTTGGTATTTGATAATTAAATGGCATTTCTGTTCACCCCCACCCTAACCCTCCCCCGTCAAGGGGGAGGGGATTACTGTGTCAACCTTTTTCCCGCTTAATATTATGTACACCCACACTAAACTTGGAAGCATTCATGATGAAATACCCTTACTTGCTGATTACCTCTTTTTGTTTTTCCAGACTTTTTCCGGTCAATTTCAGATACACATCTTCAAGGTTTCCATTATGAATATGCATCAGCTCTGCAGGGGTATTAATGGTAATTATCTTCCCGGCATCCATGATGGCTACCCGGTCACACAGCTGCTCAGCCTCTTCCATATAATGTGTAGTCAGTATGAGAGTTGTATTTTGCTGTTTAAGGTGGTCCAGTTTGTTCCAGACTGTGCGTCTGCTGTGTGGATCCAATCCCGTAGTCGGCTCATCAAGAATCAGCAGTTCCGGATCATTTATCAGGGCCCTGGCCAGCATCAGTTTCCGCTTCATACCACCTGACAAACTTCTGATATTTACATCTGCCTTGTCGCTGAGTTCAACAAAATCCAGAAGGGTACGGGCCAGATCAACTGATCTGTTTTTCATTATATTAAAATATCTGGCATAGACGATAAGGTTTTCAAGCACAGATAATTCAAAATCAAGATTATCTTCCTGGGGCATAACTCCCAGACGCGCCTTGATCTCTCCGGGGGATTCAGTGACGTTCATGTCAAACACGGTCACATCCCCTGATGTGTCAAACACGGTCACATCCCCTGATGTTGGAGGCACGAAACAGTAAATAATACTCATGGCCGTAGTCTTACCGGCTCCGTTAGGTCCGAGAAATCCAAAGCACTCGCCCTGTTTTATTTCAAAGTCAATACCGTCAACAGCATGGAGCGAGTTGTAATATTTGTGCAGATTATGTGCTGAAACAATATTCATGACTGAATATTATAGCATCATGGATGGGGATAAAATAAATTTCCTTTTCGCACAAATAGTAATACTATCGATTATCAGAGTGTTACCTGTGTTTTTGCACTTTAACCATTTTAAAACTTGCGCAATCAGGCAAATATAGATAATTTTATTCTTGACATATAAATGTACCCCGTCAGGCAAATTCGGACCAGGTGCAGTAATTCCTAAGCTATGGATTGTGTATAATGCAACCATAGGAGGAATACATGAAACCAGATAAACGAATAGAAAATTTAAATGTTTTTGCTGAAGA
>CALZMZ010000030.1 GCA_945788685.1 Thermodesulfovibrionia bacterium
CTCTTTGAAAAAAGCAAGATATTCATCTGATCTATAATCAGGAAACGTATAGGGCAGGGGCTGAAAATTATCACCGGAATAAATAAGGGTTACTTCCCCGTAAATCCCTTTATCAAGATAAATCCTGTGAGAAAAGTTTTTGGTAGAAACTAGAACAAGTTTTGCATTATCAAGATATCCCGGGTCAAGGTTTATTTTCCGACCTCCTTGATCATCGGTAAACTGATGTTCGATTTCGTTAGTACGCACTTTAATATCTGATATCTCCCCGGGATGAATCAGCTTTTCAAAAAAAATAAACTTTCTTTGTAATCCTGTTCCCATTTCTTTTGAATAATATGTAGTATGCTCCCATGGCCAGACAGGACTCTTAAGATCAATACCTCCAAAGACTTCTCTAAGTTGATCTTCTACAGCCGTAAAAAAGGGTTCCTCATTTGACAGTATTCCGACAAACAGTTTTACCAGCGTTGGTTCAGATATCTCACCCATGGTCTATATTATATAAAATGTTTCATTTTTCAAATCCATACTTATGCAGGTGCAGGGAATCAGATACCCTCATTTTAGTAATGGTATGTAAGGAGGTGATTCACGATGCAGAGGTAATTCATGTCGGAGCTACCCAAACGGAGACCCGCATCGGGAATTACCCCTGCGTTTTGTCTAATCAGAACAATTACAAGGATTAACGGAAATAACAGGCAGAAATAATAAGGCAGAGCCCTTGTCAGAGGCTGAATGCTCAGAGCTGCCGGTGTCGCTCCCGCAGCCGGCTATCATTAAAAACAGAACAAAGAGTCCATACTGCTTTATGGATAATTTAATCATTCCGGAATGAACACACCTCATTGCGTACCCCCCTTTTATATCCAGCATACTAACTGATGTTATTATTAATCTATTTAAAAACGTGCATGAAGAATCTTACGTGTTCATGCAAATCATAATGGCTAAATATAAAAAAAACTCCTGATTATAATTTTACATTTGAAAATATGAATAAATAACATAAAATCTTCAGTCCCCAGGGTTCTCAAGGTTAAAGCGTTATTGGAATTGATAAATGCAATTCCTTTGCCATCTACATAACTCTTTGTTTTTGTTGAGATAACATTTTTTGAAATGATTTAAACCTGTCGACTTTCGGAATGAGTTAGTATTTTCGGTGCTTAAAATGAGGTTGGTATTAATCAGTAAGGATTGCACACCTTCACACAAAGTCCGCAGATATATTGACCAACATTATGCGCTTTGGCAAAGTATTTTAACTTCTCAAGACAGGCTGCCTTGTTCCAGTCTGTATGGGAATCTTTTATGGCAGACACAGGACACATGTCAATGCACTTTCTGCAGTCTCCACAGTCCTGATCAACAGGTTTGTCCGCTTCAAGCGGCATATCAGTGAGTATGGTTGCAAGCCTGATTTTTGATCCGTATTGAGGATGAACAAGCAGGTTGTTCCTTCCTATCCATCCCAGGCCCGCTCTTATGGCAGCCATTTTATGGGACATGTGCGCTGTCTGTTTTTCCCAGTCAACGATCTGGCTTGCAGGAACAGGTAAGGCATTATAGCCCTTACTCTGGATTATTCCGGTCAGCTTGGCAGCGGTCTGGTCGAGCATCCAGTTTACCATCCTGTAGTTGTGAAGATAATGGCGGGTCGGGCCAATGATACAGCCCTTTAATACTGCTGATGAAACACTGCCTCCGATTGATATGGCATAAGACAGCCCCTCGGTCTGGTCCATGGGAAGGGCGTCAAAATGGGATCTTAACTCTTCTATATTTGAAACACCAAATGCAGTAGGCCCTGATGCAAGGGTAAAGGCCTTTAACTCGTCATACATGAAACTACAACCATTTCTCGATCAGGGCAGTAGTTTCTTCATCGCCCCATTCTCTCGGTCCAACCAGTTTTTCCCGGATAATCCCGTCTTTGTCAATTATAAAAGTTTCGGGAACTCCGGTTATACCATAGATCTTTCCTGCTTCATTATCCGGGCTTACAAGAGTAGGGGCTTTGACTGTATGCGTCCGGTAATATTCCGGCAGGTTTGCAGGATCATCCCTGAAGAGCATGCCAAACATCTTGAAGGGTTTGCCCTGCATTTTTTCGTAAAGGACCTGCTTGTGAGGCATTTCAGCTTCACACGTAGTACACCAGGTCGCCCAGAAGTTTATGAACACGACATTCCCCTTCAGGTCAGCAAGCTTCCAGATTTTTCCTGTTGAATCCGGATATTCAAACAGCGGGGCAGCCTGCCCGACTTCTGCGATGCTTTCATACTTCTTTGTCTCGGGCATCATAAATAATGCGGCAGCACAGATTACTATGATGACGATTAAAACTAAAGCTTTACTGTTCACTTAATGTAACCCCCTGAATCGTAGATTAATGTATTCAATAATATCTGCTAATTATGAAATTGTTATGAACCGATATGCTCACTATAATACAATATTCATAATTATTACACCCTGTGGTCTCTGCCGCAGGGCACTTCAAATATAAGGCACTGTCAAATCATAGAGGTTTTAACAGACATACTGCATGGGCAATGATCCCTTCTTCCCTTCCAACCCCACCCATGCCCTCATTTGTTTTTGCCTTGACGTTAATTGAAGCTGCAGGAATCCCTGAACTGGAAATATTCACTTTCATTTGGTCGATAAAGGGCCGGAGCTTTGGTTTCTCAGCGATAACTACTGAATCGATCCAGGTAATTTCAAATCCACTTTGATTCATTAACTGTATGGTTTCTGTAAGCATGTCCAGACTGGAGGCATCTTTCCATTCTTGGCACAGAACATCTGCGTCTGAATGACCGAGCAGTCCTTTTTCAAATGGCACTTCCACTCCGCCAAGAACCAGTTTTCTTCCCTGCACAAGCCTGTGAGAATCATAGCCAATGCCTATTCTCATACCATTATCTATCCTGTTTTTCTTTCATCAAAAAAAACTCCACCATATCCATGTCTTCAGGAACAGTTACCTTGATATTATAAGGACTTCCCGGGATCACCCTTATCTTTCCACCCATGTCCTCAACAAGGGCCGCATCATCAGTTGCATACACCCCTTTTTCATAAGCCAGGTCATATGCCTTCCTGATAAGATTATAGCGAAATAACTGTGGAGTTTGTACGGCCCTGATCTTCTGCCTTTTCAATGTGGTAACCACCAGGCCGTCAGCATCTACTTCCTTGAGAGTATCTTTCGCAGGTCTTCCCGGTATGACCCCTTCCACTCCTTCCAATCCTTTTACGAGCTTTTCAATCGTTCCTTCAGGTATAACCGGCCTCACCCCGTCATGAATCAGGACAAGTGGATCGTCATCGATCATTTTTAAAGCATTATAAATAGAGTCCTGCCGCTCATGTCCGCCACGGGCTATGTTCCTTACTTTTTGAAGTTCATATGTACTGACAAGTTCTTTTCCATACTCAATGTCTTCATCCCGAAGCACAGGAATGATCTCAGATATTGTTTCTTCTTTATGGAGTCTCAGTAATGTATGTGCAAGCAGGGGGATTTCATCTACATTAACAAATGTCTTTTTTCTGGAACTGTCAAACCTCTTACCAAGTCCTGCAGCCGGGACAATTGCAACAATAGTATGTTCCATTTAGTGGCGGGCCATTTTAAGTTCTTCCCTGTCAGCCTCTTCCTTAAGCTTTGCAAATATCATCCTGCCGGCAGTGGTCTGGAGGACACTCGTCACAACTACATCTACCTGCTGGTTCATCTTCTTTCTGGAATTATCAATTACGACCATTGTTCCATCATCAAGATATCCCACGCCCTGGTTAGATTCTTTTCCCTCTTTGGCAATAAAGATGTTCATTTTCTCACCCGGCAGTACAACGGGTTTCAATGCATTGGAAAGCTCGTTCAGGTTTAACACGGTTACGCCCTGCAGCTCCGCAACCTTGTTAAGATTAAAATCATTCGTGATGATCTTGGCCCCCATCATCCTGGCCAGTGCCACCAGCTTGGCGTCAACCTCTTTGATCTTTGGGAAGTCTTCCTCAATAATATTGACGGTAACGTTGGACATTTTCTGGATCTTATGGAGCATGTCCAGTCCTCTCCTGCCCCTTGTTCTTCTCATGGAATCAGCTGAATCAGCGATGTGCTGAAGCTCGTGAAGAATGAACTGTGGGATGATAAATGTACCCTCCAGAAAACCTGCTTCACAGACATCAACTATCCTTCCGTCAATTATTACACTGGTATCAATGATCTTGGTGTATTCTTCTTCAGTCCTGCTTTTGAACGCCTTCACCAGATTGCCTATGGTAAAGTCCTTGCCTGCCCGAAGACCCAGAAGCAATCCGCTGTAGCCAAACATCGCATTAAATATAAGTGAAATATAATCGCCGTCAATGCTGGTAAAAACCGTTTTTATCGGGAAATATAATAACCTGGCAAAAATCAGCCCGATCGAAAGTCCGACAAGCCCGGCAAAGGCTGTTCCAAAACCAAGGATAGTTGTTAAGTACTCAATGATCAGAGCAATAATCCCAACGCCTGCTCCCCAGTAGAGACCATGGTAAGACATGCCTTCCTTGACACCAAGGAAATACCCACCCGCTACAAAAACCATGAAAAAAATGACTCTATAAAGTATCATCGTTCCTGTCCTTTAATGTGTATATATTTGTTTATAATTATGAATAAATTTTCAGGGTAACATAAAATTTATTACCACCCCTGTTAATAAACAGTAATACTGTATCACCTTGCCGCAGACTGCTGGTGGTCCTGTTGAAATCATCAAGGTCACGCACCTTTTTCTTGTTTATTTCCTGGATCACGTCACCTTTCTTTAATCCTCCATCTTCTGCAGCGCTGTAAGGCTGCACCCTGACTATTACAACTCCTTTTTCATTTCTGGAGAGATCAAGCTGCTTGGCAATGTCCCGGGTCAGATCCATCACACTGAAACCTGCAAGGGTGTTTTCATCAGTCCTCAGCCTGTCCTGCGTTTCGGCAGGGACAGACTGTGCTATCTCCTGAGGAAATTCAGCAATATTGATGCTGATTTCAAATGGCTTTCCGTTTCTGATTGCTTTTAATTTAATGCTGCTCCCTACTTTTGTCTGGGAGATCATGTTTCTCAGTGCCTCAACATTTCGGACATCTTTTCCGTTCATTTTGAGAATGACATCGCCTCTCTGCACACCGGCCAATTCTGCAGGACTGCCTTTAAACACATCTGTTACCAGTGCTCCTGCCAGCTTCTTCAGACCAAACTCCTTGGCAAGTTCAGGTGTAAAATTCTGAATGGTCACTCCCAGCCATCCCCTGGTTACCTTGCCCTCCTTTATCAATTGTGTCATGACCGATTTGGCCATGTTACTGGGTACTGCAAAGCCTATACCCTGATAACCGCCGGTCCTTGAAAAAATGGCAGTGTTTATCCCGACAAGCTCGCCTTTGACATTTACCAGCGGACCACCTGAATTGCCGGGGTTTATGGCAGCATCGGTCTGAATAAAGTCTTCATAATCAGCAATCCCCACATTTGCCCGTCCCATTGCACTCACTATTCCCATGGTTACGGTATGTCCAAGACTGAACGGATTGCCAAAAGCCAGAACAAATTCTCCGACCTGCAGCTCATCAGAATTGCCCCAGTTAATTTCAGGCAGGTCATCAGAAGAAATCTTAATTACAGCAATATCTGTCTTGGGATCAGTTCCGATGATTTTGCCCCTGTAATTCTGCTGGTCATATAGTGTTACTGTAATCTCATCAGCCTTTTCTACGACATGGTTATTAGTGATTATATATCCGTCTGATGAGACAAGCACTCCAGAGCCAAGGCTCTCCTCCTTCCATTTTTTTGGCCTGCTGAACGGTCCGAAAAAATCCTCAAGCGATCCGTCAAAAAACTCGGAGAACGGTGACGAATCCTTTTTGGATACTGTCTTTGATGTGGAAATGTTGACCACCAGGGGACTTATTACCTTGACTATATTGGAAAAAGCACTGTCTTCCCCTTTAAGTGACTCAGGGATCTGAATATTGTAAGTATACGGGGTTGTTGATTTTTTGCCTGAAATAACATGTCCCCTTTTGCCGATTGTGTATCCTGCAACCAATGTGATAAAAAGGATAAATATGATTGTTGATTTTTTCATTAATCAAATTATACATCCCATGGTTCAACCTTGTAAACCCTCCTGAATTAATCAAAATCTTACAATCAGTTACAATAAATGCTTATTCCGTCATTAGGATTAATAATAATAGCCTGATCACTCTCAATTTAGAAAATAGATCATTATTGACTACTATAGTCTTTATAAGGAGAATATACTGTCATTATGGGTATGCGTAATCAAATCAGAATTATCGAAGGCCTCGACAAGAAACACCTGTGGCATCCGTTCACCCAGATGAGAGATTGGGAAGCAGAAGATCCCCTGATTATTACTGAAGGCAGGGGGTCATTTCTCAAGGACATGTACGGTAAATGGTATATAGACGGCGTATCTTCCCTGTGGGTAACAGTCCATGGTCATGGAAAAAAGGAAATCGATGATGCAATAAAGCAGCAGATCGATAACATCAGCCACTCCACTCTCCTTGGTCTGACCCATCCTCCGGCAGCAGCACTGGCTGAAATGCTGATTAATATATGCCCCAAAGGGCTTGCACGGGTATTTTACTCTGACAGCGGTTCCACAGCCGTAGAGATCGGTCTGAAAATGGCGTATCAGTACTGGCAGCTAAAAGGAATGAAAAATAAAAAAAGATTCCTGTCTCTCAATAATGCATATCACGGTGATACAATCGGGGCGGTGAGTGTAGGGGGGATTGATATATTTCATGATATATTCTCACCTCTGCTCTTCAAATCCTATCGAGCGCCTTCCCCGCACTGTTACCGCTGTGAGCTGGGAGCACAATATCAGACCTGCAACATGTTATGTCTTGAAAAAATGGAAGCACTGTTAAAAAGACATCATGAAGATATCGCAGCAATAATCATTGAACCAGTTGTTCAGGGGGCCGGTGGCATACTCGTATCTCCTCCCGGCTATCTTGAGGGTGTTAAAAGGTTGAGCAGAAAGTACAGGGTTTTGATAATAGCTGATGAGGTCGCCACAGGCTTTGGACGGACAGGTAAGATGTTTGCCTGCGAACATGAAAATATAACTCCTGACATCCTCTGTCTTGCAAAAGGCATGACAGGTGGTTATCTGCCACTGGCAGCAACCATCACAACAGAGAAGATATACAGGCAGTTTCTGGGAAAATATAAAGATTTCAAAACTTTTTTCCACGGCCATACGTATACGGGTAACCAGCTTGCCTGCTCCGCGGCCATAGCAAGCCTCAATATATTTAATAAAGAAAAAACCATCCGGAAAATGCAAAAAAAGATAGCCATCCTGAAAGAGGCACTTGCTCCCTTTACTGAATTTCCTCATGTCGGAGATGTACGGCAAAAGGGATTTATGGTTGGCATTGAGCTGGTAAGAGATAAAAAAACAAAAGCACCCTTTCCGATTGAAAAAAGGACGGCCTGGCAGGTATGCCAGAGGGCAAGGGAAAAAGGTCTCATCATAAGACCTCTTGGTGACGTGATTGTAATCATGCCGCCGCTCAGTATATCAATGCAGGAATTAAAAAGCTTAATCCATATTACAGCAGAGTCTATATGTGAAATAACCGGAGGGAAAAATGTATAAATAAGGAACCGGTTGCTGATTGTTTTCAGCATCTTTTACATGAGTACTGTATAATATGAGTTTAACGAACTCATATTCTTGATCATATTTATACCCCTGTCCTTTTTATTGGCATAAACAGTTTATAATGGGCTATATCGCCCGTTTATATATAATTCGCCCATAATCTCTTGCTTTTGTTTTATCACATAATTATATTTAAATTTCAAGTACTTAACAAGGTATTAGACTCACAGTACCCTGGGATGATAGAAATACATGCCAAAAGCGCCCGTTTTCCTGACTATAAAGCAACAAATTACTTATAAATCAGCATGTTACATGCTGGCATAAAAATAGCAGTATATTTATATTGAATGACATGAGAAAAAATCGAATCATTATATTGTTTATACTGGCAACATTGATTTCCTCCCCGTACTCTTTTGCGGGCACTGACTCATCCAGACTTCAGGTAAGCGCATATGCCGTACCCTATATCCAGCATAATGTCCTCCATCAGGAAAGCACGATAACAATCACTGAGGAAGACATAGGCAGAGGGTATATTGATGTTGAAAAAGCAATGATCTACCGTATCAGGACCAATTCCAGAAATGGCCATCTTCTCGTTTATACCGCAGACATGAGTCTGTTTAATGAGATACGTTTGTTGAGCACTCATTATTCACAGGCCCTGTCAGGAACCTGGGGCGAAATACACATGCCCTATCAGGGAAACCATTTCTTCACCAGAGAACTCGGTTTCAGGTTTAACCTTTCAGCGAATTGTAAACCGGGAACATACCTCTGGCCTGTTGCTGTCACCATAAGTTCCATATAGCCTGCATTATTCATCATACGCTGCAGAAGGTATTTCCATGCAGGACATGCAGCAATATCTGAATTAAATCAACAACTTCATCACTCTTTTCACGAAAAAAAACATGGATTCCATGATTTAGTTGATAGGGCAGTCCATTGTGATATATATACATTCTTCCCTTTGCCTGTCGATACTAAGATATTTCCTTATATTTGAATAGGGGAAACCCCTAAAGTTTTTTATAAATATGTCGATATGTTCTGTTATGGGTAATCAGTGAGAAGCATGACACGGTGAGACTTCACCTTTAGCAACAATAACGTTGAGGAAATACATGCTTTGAAAATGGATGTACGTGAGAAGGAGGTGATATAAAAAGGTGTACAAGTTGCAATGAGCTGAAATTACACGATTTTGTTTCTCATAAAAAAAGGAGGATGTATACGATCATGAAAAAAATAATATTGACTTTAATAGTAGGTTTGATAGTGCTGTCAGGCGCAAATGTAATGGCACAAGTATCCACTACATTTGATGTAACCGCAAATGTAGCCGCATCATGCGCTATAAACAGTATGCAGGACATGACCTTTGGCGCGTACGATGCAATAGGTGGTGATGTGAATGCTACCGCTACTCTTGATTTTAAATGCACAAAAAATACTGCATATGACATCTGGATCGAAGGGCTGCCTGGCACACCCAGGGAGATGGCTGGCGCAACTGACAACCTGAGTTATGATCTCTATTACGATAATACATACACACAAGTCTGGGCCTCTGCAACTGGAAACATTCTTGGCCAGGGATCAACACCGGATAATACCGATCAGACAGTGACTGTGTACGGTCAGATTCCCGGCGGTCAGAACGTCGCTGTTGACAATTATACACAGACGCTCGCTATAACCGTTAATTACTGAGGCATGGCTGAACCAATATAAAAAGGGAGCCCGGCTCCCTTTTTATATTGTCATCCTTGTAAGGGGAGTTCCCGGGGGCAGGGGATACTTATGAAAGGGATGCATGTATAAAATGAATAAAGACACTCGGCGCTTTATAACAGTTTTTCGTCTCGCAGCACTCTTCCTGTTTGTGTTTTCAACAGATGTATTCGCTGTAAACTTTACGGTCAACCCGATCAGGCTCTTTTTTGACGGTGCAAAGAAGACCAACATTCTCACATTAAAAAACACATCGGATGAGCCGGTCTCTTTTGAATTAAAGACCGTTGCCTGGGGACATGACCAGACGTACACGCCGACAAAAGATATTATATTTTTTCCAAAGATGCTTACGATCAATAAGGGTGAAGAAAAGATAGTCAGGATAGGGCGCAGAGTCCCGGCCGGACACCGGGAACAGACATACCGGTTATTTATAAAGGAAATACCTGAAATCAGGCCTGAAGGAGGTACTCAGCTGAATATGGTTATGAACGTCGGAGTCCCGATTTTTGTAATGCCTTCACAGCAGGTACACGCAGGTGAAATAGAAAAAGCAGAACTCTTGAACGGTAAACTGACTGTCTCCATAAAAAACCCCGGGAATGTTCACTTTGTGATACGGTCAATCAGGGTATCGGGCAGCGATGACGCACTGTCAGAAATATTCAGTTCCACCATGGCTGGATGGTATCTCCTCGCAGGCAATGCAAGAGACTACATGTTTGATATACCGGAGGAGAGCTGTCTTAACATTAAAAACATTCAGATAAATGTTCAAACTGACAAGTCTTCAATGGAAAAAATATTTATTGTCACTAAAGCAATGTGTACTCCGTAGCACCCTTGTTTTATTGGTCACGATTTCATTTCTGTTCTTAAATGACGCGGTTTGTGCGCAGGAACTCATTGTTTTAAAGCTGCTCTTAAATGAAGAAGATAAAGGAGAGATGTTCATGGTCCAGGCCAATGACAACGATATATGGCTGAACAGGGATGACCTGAATAAAACTGACCTTAAAAAGGGACTGGGCAGGGATGTACACTTTGAAGGAGAGCTCTTTGTCCCTCTCAGCTCAATCCCTGAGATCTCATTTCAGATAAACGATACTACTGCCGCGCTGGAGGTCACAGCACCTCCCCATTTATTCAGAAAACAATATATAGATGCATCTTTTAAAAGACCTCAGGGACTGGAAGCAGCACAAGATATGTCCGCGTTTTTAAACTATGCCGGCGGATACAGCCGCTTCAACAATTTCGAGTACATGAACGTGTCCGGTGAACTGGGCATGGGCGCTGGCGACTATCTGGGCACTACGACTTTTACCTATACAAAGACAGAAGAATCCGAAAATGCCGTAAGACTCATATCTGATCTTACGATAACAGACTGGAAAAACCTGAGGACATGCGTAGTCGGTGACGTTACCGCATCATCCGGACCCCTGGGTGTGTCTGCACTGCTGGCAGGGATAAGCATGTCTAAAAACTATGCTCTATCTCCTTACTTTGTCAAATACCCCTCTCTCAGCCTGAGCGGCAGCGTCAAGACACCCACAGACGTAGAGGTTTATCTGAATGACATGCTTACCAGCAGAGAAAGGCTTTCACCCGGTTCCTTTGAGATTAATGATATACCGGTAACAGGAGGTTCGGGTACTGCCCGGATAGTTCTGCACGATATGTACGGGAGTGAGAGTATTATTTCCACTCCATATTATTCTTCAGACCGCCTGTTGAAAAAAGGAGTACATGAATACAGCTATACAGTCGGCCTGGAACGGAAAAATTTCGGCAAAAAAAACTTTGACTATGGTGATCCCGCTCTCCTGGCCTTTCATAATTATGGACTGTCACAATATCTCAAAGTCGGGTATTCTACTGAAGCGTCAAAAGACCTGATCAATGTCGGGGCCTCAGGTGTAGTCCTTATCCCCAACGCAGGAATAGTCGACGCTTCATTGACCTCAAGCAGTTACCAGGGGGAAACAGGGGTGAACGGCGTGCTGGGTTATGCCTATCATTCGAGAAATTTTAATGCACGGATCTCCATGCAGCTGACATCCAGATCATATGCCAATATTTTGCTGAAACCTTCCGTTGACAGAAACAGGTTACTGATAAGCAGTTCAATCGGGTTTGGTTGGGATAAATGGGGTTACCTGACGGCAGCAAATACGTATGCCGATGCCTATACCGCGGGTACTATTTCCATGTCCAACCTCTCGTATAACAGGTCAATATCAGACGATGTATCTTTTTTCATGACCGCAGGAATGATAAAACAAATAAAAACAGATCATGAAATTATGCTGGGACTGCGTATGCTTCTGGGCAATAGAAAATCAGGATCTATCAGTTACCGCAGAAGTGAGGATTCAGATGTCATCAATGCCCGGATTCAAAAAAGTATACCGACCGGGACCGGGTTCGGGTATGGAGCCAGTGTAGAAAATACCGGTAACCGGAATAATGTTGACGGAACTGTCAGGTATCAGAACAGATACGGGATGTATGGAATGGACATTATGGATAACGAAGGAGATAGCGGCTACAGACTGTCTTATGCGGGCGGGATGGGGTATATCGGCAAATCAGTATTCTTCAGCAGGCCGATCACGGACAGTTTTGCAAAGGTCAAGGTCGGTGATCTTGAGGGGGTAAGAGTATATTCATACAATAACGAGATTGGCAGGACAAACAGTAATGGTGAACTTATCATACCGAATCTCCATTCGTTCCATGAAAACAGAATCGACATAGAGGCAGAAGATATACCGATCGACTACTCAATCCCGGAATTGACACAGCGTTTGTTCCCTTCGTTCAGAAGCGGTTCATCAATTGCATTTGACGTAATGAAATTACAGGCAATGACAGGTTCTGTTTCGTTGCAGGAGAACGGGGAAATACACCCTGTTGAATACGCAATACTGTATCTCAAGGGAAAAGACAGGACAAGAGAAGGAATAATCGGCTCAGACGGTGAATTCTATCTCGAGAACGTACCGGCAGGAACCTATGACGCAAACATCCTGTTTAAGGACAAATCATGTTCATTTAATTTAATTATTCCTGACAGTGAAGAGATGATCATAGACCTGGGGAAAAACATTTGTAAGGAAGGGAAACAGGAATGAAACTGAAAGTTATGTGCTGTATTGTTGTCCTTACTGTACTATTTTTTTCGAGCAGTGCATATGCGGCATGCACTGTGAGCGCTACCCCGGTCTCCTTTGGAAGCTATGACGTATTCAGCCCGGGCCCGCTTGACACAACAGGCACAATAACTATTGACTGTGATGATAAACCGCCGCCGAGGGTCACTATATCAATAGGACAAAGCATGTATTCAGGCGGATTTGATCCACGGGCGATGCAACTCACGACCGGCAGCGAACTGTTGTTCTATAACCTTTATACTGACAGCAACAGGACCACTATCTGGGGAGACGGCAGCGGCAATACAATGACCGTCCAGGGTAAAGTCAAAAACAAGAAACCCTTGATCAGCACTGTCTATGGCAGGGTCCTGCCATTGCAGAATGTCGAAGCAGGCGCCTATAATGAAACCCTTACCATTACAGTAGTATGGTAAGACCCTCTTTAAATCCCTTAGACCCTGAGTAAAGAAGATATCTCCACCTCATTGCTGCAAGCTTCATCAAACAGAATATTTATTAACAACAAAAAACCCCGTACGGATCACCGTCGAGGCCATAATGGAACTAACTGAAAATAAACAGGATTGCTAGTTTTTTCTTCTCTCTATAAACTCTTCGAGGTATTCCAACAGCGCCGGATCACTGATCGAGACTTCATATAACTCATCCTGTGAATTACACTTGCAATATGAAAGAAAGTCCTTATGCAGCTTCTTTTCTTCTGTAGTCACTACCATATAATTGTACATGTTTACCTCTTCATCTCCCTGTGTTCTTATTTTATTTATCGGCATTTACAGGCATAATCTTTAGTTAAAAAGATGATGTGCAGCATTTATTTGTCGATGAAGTCTGCTGAAAACAGGATGGGGACACTTCCTTTAAGGATGTGTCCCCTCTTGCTTACCACGAATGACACAGTTTTATTGAAATGCTAAAATAGCATCTGCTGTTTTTCACCATTGGAGAAATCATTGATGAATTTAATACATTTTTACAGGACACCTATTCTGTCTGAATCAGGGAATAATGCACTTCTGAAAACTGTCCGGTCCCAAGTTTTAAAACATGTTAAAAATATAAATACAGAGCACTGTTTCAATATTGCATTTCAGGATGCATTGACACAAGAGGAAATTAACGTTCTCACCTGGCTTCTGTCCGAGACATTTGAACCAGGCAATTTTTCCAATAAAAGTTTCCTGCAGAGTTCAAACAATTCAACCATTCTTGAAGTTGGTCCAAGGATGAACTTCAGCACTGCCTGGTCAACAAATGCTGTATCAATTTGCCATGCCTGTGGACTGAAAAAAATTACCAGAATTGAACGCTCCCGAAGATATCAATTTATACTCAGCAAAGATGCGGGATTGAGTGATGACCGGATGAAAGTTTTTTACTCGTCACTCGTTACTGATCACGCGTCACTGTTTTACGACAGAATGACAGAGTGTCCATATCCGGAACCTTTATCAACCTTTGAAACTGGCATAAAGCCTGAACCTGTTGTTGAGATCCCTTTAATTGAGCAGGGCAAAGAGGCCCTGGGAAAAATCAACAGGGAAATGGGACTGGGACTTGATGATTGGGACATAGATTATTATTACAATCTCTTTGTTAATGACATTGGCAGAAATCCAACCAATGTTGAATGCTTTGACCTGAGTCAGTCAAACAGTGAACATTCACGACACTGGTTTTTTAAAGGCAAACTGATTGTTGATGGCAAAGAGGCACCGCATGACCTTATCGAGTTAATAAAAAAACCGCTGGATTCAAATCCTCATAACAGTATCATTGCTTTTAAAGATAACTCCAGTTCGATCAGGGGTTATACCGTGGAAACCATTGTTCCTGAAAACCCGGGCCAATCATCCAGATTCATAATTTCATCTTCCCGGTACGATCCGATATTTACTGCAGAAACTCATAACTTTCCGAGCGGTGTTGCTCCGTTTCCAGGGGCCGAGACAGGCACGGGCGGAAGGATCCGGGATGTTCAGGCAACCGGCAGGGGAGGACTTGTAATAGCAGGAACAGCTGCTTACTGTGTTGGAAACCTCATGATACCCGGGTATGATCTTCCATGGGAAGACAGGACTTCTGATTATCCTGAAAATCTTGCATCTCCTTTAGATATTGAGATCCAGGCAAGCAACGGTGCATCTGATTACGGAAACAAGTTTGGAGAGCCCATTATTCAGGGATACACCAGATCATTCGGAATGAGACTTGCTTCAGGTGAACGATATGAATGGATAAAACCGATCATGTTCACCGCTGGTGTTGGTCAGATGGATTCCCGTCATATTGAAAAAGGTGGTCCGGAAAAAGGGATGCTCGTTGTAAAAATTGGCGGCCCTGCGTACAGAATCGGCATCGGCGGAGGTGCAGCCTCGAGCATGATACAGGGAGAGAATGTAGCTGAGCTTGATTTTAACGCGGTACAGCGCGGTGATGCAGAAATGGAGCAGAAAATGAACCGGGCCCTCCGCGCCTGTATTGAACTGGGTGAAGCCAATCCTGTTGTGAGCATCCATGATCAGGGTGCAGGTGGAAACTGCAATGTTGTGAAGGAAATTATCTATCCGGCAGGTGCAAAGATTGAGGTCAGAAAAATCCAGCTGGGAGATAATACCCTGTCTGTTTTGGAAATATGGGGTGCTGAGTATCAGGAGCAGAATGCACTTTTGGTTGAGCAAAGCAGTATTGATATTTTTAATAACATTTGTAACCGGGAAAAGATCCCCTTTGCAGTTATTGGCCGCATATCAGGTGATGGAAAGATCGTCCTTTATGATGAAAAGGATAATAGCACACCTGTAAACCTGGATCTGGAAAAAGTTTTGGGAGACATGCCGCAAAAGACTTTTCATCTTGACCGGATACAGTCCAGGGCACATCCGCTGAAGCTGCCTGAAGACGTCAGTGTTAAAAGTGCGCTCGAAAGAGTGCTCCGTTTGCTATCTGTAGGTTCCAAGCGATTTCTGACTAACAAAGTTGATCGCAGCGTTACAGGATTAATTGCACAGCAGCAATGCTGCGGTCCCCTGCAGTTGACAGTTGCAGATGTGGCTGTTATTGCCCAGAGCCACCTCGGACTGACAGGGGCTGCAATTTCAATCGGGGAGCAGCCACTAAAAACTCTCCTCGATCCAGCTGCCATGGCGCGAATGAGTGTTGGAGAGGCGATTACTAATATTGTGTGGGCCAAATTAAGCGCCTTTGAGGATATTAAATGTTCGGGTAACTGGATGTGGGCGGCTAAACTTCCCGGTGAAGGTGCCCTGCTTTATGATGCAGCTGTTGCACTAAGCAATATCCTTACAGAGCTTGGGATAGCAATTGATGGCGGGAAAGACAGCCTGTCCATGGCTACCCAGGTCCGGAGTAATAACGGAAATTCCGAAACAGTCAAATCCCCCGGTACTCTTGTGATTTCTGCATATGCCACATGTCCGGACATCACCAAAGTGATTACTCCTGACATAAAACAGCCCGGCAACAGCAAATTGATATATATTGATTTAGGAGAAGGGAAAAATCGTTTAGGCGGCAGTGCACTTGCTCAGGTGTTTAATCAAATTGGCGATGAATCACCAGATGTTAATGATCCTTCACTACTGAAGAATGCCTTTACAGCAATTCAAAAATTGATTGATAACGATCTCATCTTATCCGGCCATGACAGGAGTGATGGAGGTCTCATCACAACATTGCTCGAAATGGCTTTTGCAGGAAATTGCGGACTGGACATAAGTCAGAAGTCAGGAGTCAAAAGTCAGAAGTCAAGTGAAGAAATAATCGCAGCGTTATTTTCCGAAGAACTGGGGCTCGTGATTGAGTACCTCCCTGATAGAGAAGAGGAAATAACATCTATTCTAAAAAAATCTTCAATTGCTTATCAGATTATTGGCAAAACATTAACCGAAAAAAGGATTTCTGTTAAACTTCTCACTTCCAACTCCTCACTTCTTACTTTGCTTGACGAAGATATGCAAGCCCTGCGACACATCTGGGAAGAAACAGGGTATGAACTTGAGAAACTCCAGTCAGACCCTGAATGCGCAGAAAATGAAAGAAAAAATATATTCGACAGAAAAGGGCCTGATTATCAAATATATTTTACTCCTGAAGATACCGCTGATGTGATAATAAAGAGTGAAAAAAAACATAAAGTAGCAATCATCCGTGAAGAAGGCAGTAACAGTGACAGGGAAATGATCTCTGCTTTTTTTCGGGCCGGTTTTGAGACATGGGATGTAGCCATGACTGACTTTCTTGATGACCGGATCAGACTTTCTGAATTCAGAGGTGTCGTTTTTGTCGGGGGGTTCAGCTATGCCGATGTCCTTGATTCAGCTAAAGGCTGGGCCGGGGTTATAAGGTTTAATAAGAGTATATGGGATGAATTCCAGGACTTTTATAATAGAAATGACACATTTAGTCTTGGTGTCTGCAATGGATGCCAGTTAATGGCCCTTCTTGGCTGGATCCCCTGGCAGGGGATAGAAGATAACGTCCAGCCGCGGTTTATTCATAACAGTTCAGGAAGGTTCGAGTCCCGATTTTCTCAGGTGAAAATTCTTTCGAGTCCATCAATTATGTTAAAAGGCATGGAAGAATCGGTTCTTGGTATATGGGTGGCCCATGGTGAAGGCAGGGCATTTTTCCCGGACAGGGATATTCTGAAGAAAATTAATGATGATAATCTTGCACCCATGCGATATGTGGATGACAGCAATGAGATCACTACACAATATCCATTCAACCCTAATGGTTCTGAAAATGGGATAGCAAGCTTATGTTCACCGGATGGCAGACACCTGGCCATTATGCCGCATCCCGAAAGGACATTTCTAAAATGGCAGTGGCCATGGATACCTGAGAAGTGGAAGCAGGAACTCAAGGCTTCGCCATGGCTGAAAATGTTTCAGAACGCCAGGGAATGGTGTGAGAATACTGCGGTAGATAGTAGTAAGTAGTCAGGAGTTAAGGGAAAAGAATTGAACATGCATCCCTAACTACCTACTGCTGACTACTACCTACTTTTATAGAAATGTTATACTACGTACGCATGAAAC
Source organism: Thermodesulfovibrionia bacterium (assembly GCA_945788685.1). GTDB lineage: Bacteria > Nitrospirota > Thermodesulfovibrionia > UBA6902 > UBA6902 > CALZJD01. Next base: position 17,708 of record CALZMZ010000030.1, read on the forward strand.
AACACTTCTGCAGGTTTATAATTGAGTACAATTAAGAGTCTTATCCGAAAAAGCAGAATACATCCTGTCACATACACCTCATTATCATCTGACAAATTTCATGATGAATGCGGAGTATGCGGTGTGTATGGTCACCCCGAGGCTTCCAATCTGACATATCTTGGTCTCCATGCCCTGCAGCACAGGGGACAGGAAGGTGCCGGAATCTGTTCCTCTGATGGCAAACAGCTCTTTGTTGAGAAATCAATGGGACTGGTAACTGACATATTCTCTGAAAAAAGGCTTAAACGTATTCCCGGAGCAATGGCAATCGGACATAACCGTTACTCAACAGCCGGTGCAAGCTCATTAAAAAATGTCCAGCCGATCATGGTCAATTATTCTCTTGGTGCACTCGCCATTGCTCATAACGGAAACCTTGTCAATGCAGTTGAGTTAAGGGCTGAACTGGAATCACAGGGGGCCATCTTCCAGTCAACGTCAGACAGCGAGGTTGTGGTCCATATGATAGCCAATTCCAGGGCCGGCAGTTTATATGAACGCCTGATCGACACCATGAGGAAGATATCCGGTGCATTCAGTATCTTACTGATGACCGAAAATGAAATGATCGCCATGCGGGACCCCTATGGGTTTCGTCCATTAAGCATCGGCATTCACGATGGTGCCTATGTAGTGGCTTCAGAGACATGTGCCTTTGATCTTATCGGCGCAAGCTATCAACGTGATGTTGAACCCGGAGAAATGGTCATCATAAACAGGGACGGACTAAAATCAATCAAGCCCTGCACCTCATCGAGACAGGCCAATTGTATTTTTGAGTTCATATATTTTGCCAGGCCTGACAGTAATATATATGGCAATCTGAATGTGGATGCCATAAGAAAAGAGTTTGGCCGGCAGCTCGCCCGGGAGTTCCCGGTTGATGCTGATATAGTCATTCCTGTTCCTGATTCAGGGGTCCCTGCAGCACTTGGTTATGCCAAGGAAAGTAATATCGATTTTGATTTTGGTCTTATCAGAAACCATTATGTAGGCCGGACATTTATTGAACCAAGACAGAACATCAGACATTTTGGAGTGAAAATAAAACTAAATCCTGTGCGTCAGCTTCTGGAAGGCAAGCGGGTCCTTGTTGTGGATGATTCCATTGTCAGAGGAACTACAAGCAAAAAGATAGTCAAAATGCTGAGAGAAGGCGGCGGTGCAAAAGAGGTCCATATGCGAATAAGCTCACCGCCGACTATAGGTCCATGTTTTTATGGAATTGATACTCCTACAAGAAAAGAACTCATTGCCTCAACACACAGCATGGAAGAGATAAAAAAATATATTACCGCTGACACGCTACAATATATGACGATCGAAGGATTACTAAAGGTGGTCCCCAACCCTGAAAATTTCTGCTCCGCATGCTTTGATGACAACTATCCCGTGTTCACCCGCCAGGACAAAGTTGAACAGATTGAACTTTTTTAGATAAGCTAAAAAGTCCTGT
>CALZMZ010000031.1 GCA_945788685.1 Thermodesulfovibrionia bacterium
AATCATTTCACGGGCCCTGACCAGGGGCGGGGATATCATTGCACGCGGACATCTCATCGGCGAAGTCCCCGGGGTCAAGGCGCATCTGGAATGCAGGGGACTGATGCTCTCTGATAAAGGCACGATCCATGCCATCCCCGAGCTTGAAGGCAGGGCAGATAATATCGACATGTCCCACGAAGCAGCAGTGGGCAAGATTGCAGAGGAGGAGATCCGCTATCTCATGGCTCGGGGCCTGAGCAGTGATGAAGCAACATCAGCCATAGTGAGAGGATTTCTGGATATTGAAATCAAGGGCCTTCCCGCCCATCTTGCAAGAGAAGTGAAAAAGGCGGTCACCATGGAAGATGACCTGCACCTGTTATAGGGCTATAACGTCAGATCTCCGCATTTCCTGAGCTGTAAGCTGATCATTTAACATTTACAGGCAAATAAACTTATAACTTTTTACATAGGCTTACAGTAGTTCTTTTTTTGGAATGTGGATTTTGGTATTTATTTGAAATTTGAAATTTGAAATTTACAAAAAAAAGCTCTATGTTAAATGTGCAATACCCCGGCAGGGTTCAACCCTGAATATATATTGTGAGTGATAAGGTGTTGCTCCCTCTTCTTTCCTGAAAAGGCAGACCGTCCACCGTCTCCTACCCCCTCACTAACCGATCTACCCGGTTCTTAGCTTAATCCATCCCAGGGTATTGCACTATTTATTTATAAATATATTATAACTCTCTTTTGCCCTGTAGTATAGCCCTTTGATTATCTCTGCTGATTCAATATAACGGATATCGGGACGGTCAAAACCAGATGATTGTAATTTCATGCATTTTATTGTATCATCCATGCCATCTGAATAACTGCTCTTATAAACCAATCTGGAGGTATGAAATGAAATCAGGCGAAACCGGCGGAAAACTCTCTGATTTGATTAAAAAAGCTATTAGTGACTGTGAGTTGACTCAGGCTGAACATGAAGACATACTTGCTCTCGCCTCAGAGGATCATGTGATTGATTCCCAGGAGCGCGCGCTTCTCGCGCAGCTTCAGGATTTAATAGCAAACGGAACAGTCAAAAAAGTCCGGTAATTACTGCAGGCAATCGTAATGAGCGGGATCAGTGAGTGTGGTGTACTTCATTCATCTATTTATAACCCGTCCAATTCCCATCTCTCAAGTTTGTCCTTTATCTCTCTGATATCCCTTGTATCTTCTATTGCCTTCAGGATCTTCCTGTAACCGGAGATATCTCCGTAAAGGATACAGCCGGAAATGACATTTTCCTTTATCACGATTTTTTTGTAGATGAAGTTATCGCTGTCTTTATGTGTGATGGAATCATATGAGCTGTCTGCATCAATGTCCCCGGCTGCGGCAAGGTCAATACCTGCCACCTTCAGGACATTTGAGATGGTGGTGCCCTCATAGGACACGTCTCCTCCTGCCATGTTTGTCCCTGCAACTTCGCCCTGTCTCTGTGCTGCATGCCATATGCCGTAAAACATGCCCCTGTGTTCTATCGCATCACCTGCAGCAAAGATTCCCTGTTTTTCAGTTTCCATCCGGTCATTGACAGCAATGCCCTTATTAACGGTCAGGCCCAGTTTTTTTGCATGTTCTGCCTGCGCCCTTACTCCCGCAGATACAATAACAAGATCGCCGTCGATCATTGTCCCGTCTTCAAGCAGTGTCCCCCTGACCTGTTGATCTCCTGAGATCTCTTTTGTCTTTGCCCCGAGATAAAAGCTGAACCCCATGCTTTCCATCTGCGCCTTGAGCACTTCAGCCCCATCAGGGTCCATCTGTCTGGGAAGCAGGCGGGGGAAAAACTCCACAACAGATATGTCATGTCCCCTCTTTCTCAGGCTGTTTGCAGCTTCAAGTCCGAGCACTCCTCCGCCGATCATGATGATCTTCTTTTTTCCCCTGGCAAATCTGATGATCTCATCTGCATCTTTAATGGTCCGTAAAGCGAATACTCCTGTTTTATCTGAACCGGTGATGGGCGGAATAAAGGAGATGCCGCCTGTTGCCAGAAGGAGCCTGTCATAGCTGAAGCGCTCACCCGCTGCAGTCACTGTCTCTTTTGCTTCACTGTCAATGAAGGAGACGTGAGCTTCCAGGCAAAGGTGTATATTGTTTTTTTCGTACCACTCTTTTGCATGTATCACTATGTCTCTTTCCTGTGCCTCTCCGGCTAGATATTCAATCAGCCTGATACGGCTGTAAAAAGGTGTGCCCTCATCAGTGAGGATCGTTATGTCTCTCTCATGGTCACGTTTACGTATGTTTTCAGCAGCTGTGGTGCCGGCCACGCCGTTACCGATAATCAGGTATTTCATCTCTTCCCCGTCTTCGTGAACCGAGTCAAGAGGGTCACGTTTTTGTTTCTTTTATTTATATAAGCTTTCAGCGAAATACAGTGTGAGGTGTAATGATCAGCGCGTTAATTATAATTGATACTTATCATTGAGTTTTTCCAGCTCTGACAGGTATTGTTCCTTATTTATTAAACCGGTCTGATTGCTGACTTCAGATACGAGTAATGTAATGTGGGGCCTTATGTCGATTCCATATGCATTTACCAGTGAATCATTTGCCCTGTCCAGTATGCGTACACTATAGTAGGATGTTAACATTCTCAGCTTTGCATGTCTCCTTGATAAATAACTTCTTCCCGAGAGCGTGTTTAAAAAATATCCGGCATACCCGTACAGCATTTTAAGAGACGGGCGAATCGTTCCCGTTTCACTGGAATCGACATTTATGGTAAACCACAGATAGAAGTTCTCCATCATTGCTTCAATAATATCAGACTCATTTTCCAGAACATCTTTTATAAGGTTGATACGCTGAATGCCAAGGACCCTGAAGAAGTGAGCCATGTTATGATACAACGTATAAAGAGATTCTGTTTCACCCGCTATAAGAGGAGGATGAGAAGACAATTCTTTCATGGTCACTTGAAACTGCTGATATGTCCCCCCTTCCAGCTTATACGCAGAAACATATTCCTGTGAATCAAGATATGAAAAAAACGCTGTAATCCGACGTGTTATTTCTTCGCTGCTTATCTGTTTATCATTCTGTGAAACTTCCGCTGATATCTCTCCAAAGGCATCAGCAAGCTTATCGCCGGATTCAGGACTCACCTGACCTGATTTCATCTCCTCCTGCAACTGCCTTTTGACAGCTTCAAGCTCCCCTTTGTGCCAGTCCATAATAAGGGTATAGGCGAGATACCCGGTGATTGCGAGAATTAAAATTACTGCTGATATCTTAATTGATCTGTTCATGTTCAATAATATATTATCAGCTCAGCTTTCAGCAATGAGCATTCAGCTTTCAGTGCAAAAAAAACAGGAATGGAAGATCAGGAGCATAAAAGTATATATCGAGGTTCAACCTCGATATTCTTCACTGCGCTCATTGATTGCACAGTTCCTATTATTTCTTCCAATACCTCTTCTTGAATTCCCATGGCGGCAATGGATTGTCCTGCTGCCAGATTCCCAGTTTCTGGTCCCGTGCCCTGTTCTCGGCTTCAATATATTCAGATGCATAGGGGCTTTTGAGATGCTTTCTGTATGCCCATGCATACCCTCTCCTGACCATTTCGAGGTTTATGTCCAATCCATCCTTTTTGATCATGCAGACTTCCCTGCCATGGGTTTTCTCTCCTGTCGTGATCACTTCAACCCTTTGTCCGTATATAAGCTGTCTCAGCTCTTTACCTGCTGCTTTTGCATACGGCTGCCCTTTTCTGTCCTGTCTTGGTGTTTCCGGCGAATCAATTCCGTACAATCTGCATGTTATGTTTTTCTTTCCTTCTGCAGGGGCAATGACAACCGTATCACCGTCTGTCACCCGTATTACTTCGCTCTGTGCAGGTACCCGGGATGAACATGATGTGGTGACCGGGACAAGAAAGGATAATAAAGCAGCAGTGAAAAAAGCTGCCGTGTGTTTTTTCAGCAATATCATGCCTGTTACAATAGGAGATGACACGTCATGTAGTCAAGCCCTGTTCATGCAATTTAAAAGCCTTCAGCATTCAGCCATCAGCTTTCAGTACGGTGGTGTCATGGGAAACAGGAATTACAAATTGCGGGATCTGACTGTTTTTGAATAATTCCAATTATGTTCAGTAGTTCTTCACATTCGCTCAGTTTACCCGGTACATTTGTTATTTGCAATTTGAAATTTGTGTTTTATTCCTACTTCCTTTTAAACATCTTATACAGATCATTGATTGAAATAGTTAATCTGGTAGGTCTGCCATGGGGGCATTTGTCAGGCTCCTCTGTCCGGTCAAGATCAGCCATCATCTTCCCCTTACTGATTTGTGACAGGCAAGCCTGGCTGCAATGCTTTTAAGAAATGTATCATCAGTCGTGTCACTCTTAATCCCGCTGGTCTCCTCTTGAAGAATACCTGCTGATATGTCCATTAACAGGCCCTTCATATCTGCCTTTCCCAGTTCTTTTGGCAGAGCACTGATAATGACATTATGAGAACCAAAATCTTCTATGTCTATACCACATCCCTGAAGAAATTCTTTGTTCTTTATGATAAGCTGATAGTCCTTCACAGGCAGCTCTATCCTGAGAGGAAGAAACAGGGGAGTTGATTCTATTTCGATCTTCTTTAAAAACTTTTCATACAATATCCGTTCATGGGCCGCATGCTGATCAACCAGCACCAGACCATCATCCGAGACTTTTGCAATAAAAGAATCCCCAATATGAAAAAAGGTCGCGACATCCAGGGCCATTCCTGAGCTGAAAAAATCGGTCTGTGATTCATTAAGAGCCGAAGGCCCGGCCTCTGCAACAGCCGGGGTGTCCTGTTTCACAGGCCTATAGCCCGGTGAGCCGCTGTAGCCGGACCCTTTAGATAATGCTGGAGGTGATTCATCTATCTTAACTCCGGGATGTAATGCTTCATAAACAGCAGCTCCTACAAACCTGTGTATGTCATCAGGCTTTTCAAATTTCACTTCTCTTTTTGCTGGATGGACATTTACATCAACCATTGAAGGATCAACCTCAAGAAAGACAAAGTATGCAGGATGCCTGTTTTTTGACAGGACTTCCCTGCAGGCATGATAAACAGCATGATTTATGGTTGTATTTTTTACCGGGCGTTTATTTACAAAAATCGTCTGAAGACTCCTTGAAGACCTGGAAGAATCAGGAGACGAAACAAAACCACGGACCCTGACAGCTTTTGATTCCCTGCCTATCTGTAGAAATTCTTCAGCCATTTCATTGCCATAAAGCTGCGAAAATCGCTCCTTAAGATCTGAAGCATGGATTGCATTCAGAACTTCACTGTTGTTATGGATAAGGGAAAAAGCAATCTCAGGATAGGCAAACGCCTTGTTTACTACCGTTCCTATTATATGTGACAGCTCTGTTGGATTGGTCTTAAGGAACTTTCTCCTTGCAGGAGTGTTATAGAAAATGTCCCTGATCTCTGCATCTGTCCCTTTCAGGGGAGGGGCATCTGAAACCTCTCTTTTCTGGCCAGCCCCAATCTCTATTTTCACACCAACATCATCAATTGAAGTCGATGTCGTCAACGTCACTTTTGATACAGATGCTATCGCAGGCAGGGCCTCTCCCCGAAATCCCAGAGTGGAAATATCAAACAGGTCATCTTCAGAATTGATCTTGCTTGTGGCATGTCTCTCAAAACAGATTAAGGCATCATCCCTGTTCATTCCTTTACCGTTGTCTGAAACCTTTATTAATTTCTTCCCGCCGTGAAGGACCTGCACCTGAATGTCAGTTGCCCCTGCATCAATGGCATTATCGATCAGTTCTCTCACAACTGAAGCAGGCCTCTCAATGACTTCACCGGCAGCTATTTTGTTAATTAATACATCCGGAAGAATGGTTATAGTAGACATAGTCATACATTATAATAAAAATTGAATCTGCTTGCTGAAGCAAGAATTCTTTTATTATGTCATTCCCGCAAGCAAAACACGACGGGAATCAGAATGCCAGGAAGATTCCGAACAAGCCCTGAACCGTATGGTGCAGGGCAAGTCGGAATGACGAATTGGAAAGTTAATAACAGGCTCATGTTAAGACCAGGCAAGCCCGCTTAACCTTTAATCATCTTCTCAAGGATGATAAAGAACCGTCCAAGCCTTTTATAGGTAAGATACATATAAATTTCAAAAAAGAATTTGAAATTCCTGTGCTTCCATCTCCAGAGAGACAGCTTATGCAAAGGACCGAAAACCAGACTGCTCCAGAAATTCTTGAGAAACCTCTCATAGCGAAAGGCCATGAATGAGTTGATGTAAATGGCATGGAGAAGCCGCGGGTTCTTTATCCAGGGGTTTCTCACCTCGTCATTCGTAAAGTTCTTCCAGCCTTCCAGATGTGTCGGAGCTTTAAACCCTAACTTAAGGGCCTCCTGATATAACAACGTCCCGGGCAGCGGGACATACGGCTGGATTGGAACTTCAGCCCCGGGATGGCGCCTCCGGATTTCATCTGCAAAATCCAGTGTTCTGTTCATCTGCTCTTCGGTCTCCCCGGGCAGCCCTATTATCAGAGAGTACAATGTCGGGATATCCCCTTTTGATACTGTCTCGATCCCTTCATCGATCATTCGCCTGTTCTGCCCTTTGCGAATAAACTTAAGGACATCATCATCCGGTGACTCAACACCAAAGAACAGATATACACAGCCGCTCTCCTTAAACTGTCTGAGCAGTTCATCATTAAAGGTATTGATCCTTACATTGGCGATCCATTTAAAATCCATTTCTTTCAGAAGAGGCAGAATGTTTTGCATCATGTCCTTCTTACCGGCAAGAAACGTATCATCATAAAATGTCATTTTATTAACACCCAGGGCCTTCAGCTTCTGCAGTTCTGATCTGACCTTTTCCACGGTTTTCACCCTGCAGACATTCTTATGAAAGTAAACGTTATAGCAGAACCCGCATTTATGCGGACATCCCCTGGATGATTCATACCCGATGTTTTCCAGTGTATCACCGGATCGTCTGATGTACTCGAGTAAGATCTCCTGACCCTTGCCATCATAGGGAAAGGGCAGGTCATTAATATCGAGAAAATCCCTGTCTTCATTTAAAATATCCTTACCGCTATTTTTCCAACCGAGTCCTTTAATATCGCCAAGATCTGTTGTTCCCTCCTGCATCGCCCTTACCAATTCCAATAGTGTATGCTCGCCCTCACCTTTGACAACATAGTCAACATATTCGGATTCAAGGGTCTGTTCAGCCATCATTGAAGGGTGGGTTCCGCCCCACACAAGCGGAATATCAGGGTCTATTGAACGGGCAAGATTGGCAAGTCTCAGAGTGTTCTTTATCTGAAAGCAGGTCATGGTTGAAAGACCCACCATAAGCGGTTTTCTGCTTACAAGCTCTTTGAACCGCTCTTTCTTATGAATTCGCTCATCAAAATATTCTACTTCTATCCCATGCTGTTCCAGGTAGGAACCGAGAGAAAGAATTGCAAGGGGCGTCCAGGCATGATATGGAAAAGGACTTGCATTGGCATAACTGAGAACAACGAGGTTTTTATTCATATATTAACCGGGAAGGAACTCCTTGTCTGAGAAGGGATATGACAGTACTCCATAGATGGCAGAGACCATGATTTCTATACCCAAAAAGTAATTAAGCAGCAATGCCTTAATCGCAAATCCAAGCCCTGCTTCATTTCTCATGAAATTCCACCATTTAAGATTAAAAAATAAATACAGACTCATCAGTAAAATAAAAACCGGCTTTGCCAGACTGATAACAGGAATAAAAAAAAGAGTTAAAAAACTGCAGAAAGCACAGATAGCCGCGAGTCCATTGCTTGGTGAAGTAGGCCCAGCATTATCAAGCTGTTTTTCCTTGAAAAAAAGATGGATCCACATGACTGTACGCCTGAAGTATATCTTTAATGCCTGTCTGAAATTCGCAAACTGATGTTTAACCATTATTTTTGGATTCAGGATTATACTCGCATGCCTGTTAATCCTTCGTGCCAGTTCAAAATCTTCTACATCAGCACCTTTATAGTTTTCATCATAACTGCCGATCTGAAGAAAAAAATCTCTTTTCACTGCTCCGCACCTCGGAGCAAATACACTCACCTGTTTATTCTCCTGTCCAATCAGATGAATGTACTCAAACATGGCCATATACTTTGAAACAAAGCCCTTATTAAGGGGCTCGGTCGAACAGATACCGATCACGCATTTGGCCTCAGGGTTACGATCAAAATAATCCTTGACCTCCTTAATAGCACCATCCATCACTAACACGTCAGAGTCAAGAAAGAAAATGATATCGCCTTTAGCCGCTTCCACCCCAATATTCCTTGCCTTGGCAGGGCCGGAATTTTTCTCCATTTTAATAACACGGACAGGAAAACTCTTTGATATTCTTACCGTATCATCAGTTGAACAGTCATCAACGATAACCACTTCCATGTCATCAACTTTATTGTGAAAAATCGAATCAAGGAGGGTGGGCATGTATTTTTCCGCATTATATGTGGGGATTACGATCGAAATCATGTCTTTAAAGTATAAAGGTTGATACGCTGTAATTTCAAATATTCCCCTGCCAACCATTCAACTCTCAATCCTCTAACGCTTCAAAAATGAAATAGGATTGTATTGTTTCCGGAACTTTTATAAAAACTATATTTCATTAATTCTCAGAAAATCTGAGCTGGTTTTCATCATGTAACTCTATGCCTGAATAATGACTTAAAATAAAAGGCCGATAAGAATTAATAGTGATTTCTTTTGACATATTTTGACAAAACCATGTCATTTTGGCAGTTTCTGAACGGTAGAATAAGTATACTGGCAATGTATCACCCAGTAAATAAAGAACACTAAATATGGCATTATTTTTGCTTCTTACTTTGAACGGATAATTGCAATTTAAAAAGAGTTAATTTTTCTAAATAATAATACATGGTACAGGAGAATCGAATGAAGAAATTACTTTTAGCAGTAGTTATATGTCTTATGACTTTTAGTCAAAATGCAGTGGCCCAGGATATGATAATCGACAGTAGTGGGAATATCGGTATTGGAGAACCAAATCCGACCTCTAAACTGGACGTTTACACCACAACCGGTGATGCAATAGTCGGAACAAGCACATCCGGATGGGCGGGATATTTTGAAGGCGATACAAATGTAACAGGTAACCTCACAGTGGAAAGCAATACAAATGTGACGGGTAGCCTCACGGTAGGAGGAGCTATTATTAATTCAGGAATTGGAGATGTAACAGGGGTCACTGCAGGCACAGGACTGACAGGAGGAGGCACTGCGAATGATGTTACTTTAAACATTAATTATGCGGGAACAGGTGCCGCTAATACAGCTTCACGGTCTGATCATAACCATGACACTATTTATTACGACAAATCATATGTAGACGCACTTGAAGCCCGAATAGCTGCACTTGAAAGCCTGCTCGTTCATTTTTCTGTTTCTGGAAACAATGTAATCATCGAAGGAGCTAATCTGCATGTAAGAAACTCAGGCGGCTCAACTGACGGTGCGGTTGATGGTCTTGGCAACATTATAGTCGGATATGACGAGGCACGTACCATTGGCAATAACAAGGCTGGTTCTCATAATATAATAGTAGGTAAATTTAATAACTACAGCAGTTACGGCGGACTGGTCATTGGTAATACCAACGAGATATCCGGTCCTTATGCTACTGTTTCAGGAGGAAAATCCAATAGAGCCAGCGGGATATCTTCATTTGTAGCAGGAGGCTACTCTAATGAAGCATTTGGAGATTACTCTGCAATTCTTGGAGGACATTCCAATGTCAGCGGTGACCAGGCATTATCAAATCATTCCATTGGGTTACATTCAACGATAAGCGGCGGGTTCACCAACAACACCATGGGAGATAAATCTTCAGTCAGCGGCGGAATACAAAACAGCGCCGACGGACAACATGCATCTGTGAGTGGCGGGAAATCAAACACCGCCAGCGGAGAAAGCGCATCAGTGAGCGGCGGGTTCACCAATACCGCAAGTTTCTTTTATTCTTCAGTGAGCGGTGGAGAGTTTAATGAGTCCAGTGGAAGCAGCGCATCAGTATCCGGCGGAACGCTGAACAAGGCAATCCAGACCAGTTCGTCTGTCACTGGAGGAGAATCCAATACGGCAGGCAGTACCGACCCTGCTCATCCTGACAAAGGAGTAAGCTCTGTTGTCACCGGAGGTCAAGGTAATACTTCACTGGGAGACATATCTGTTGTGAGCGGTGGGCGAAACAGGACCACAACCTGGGGAGGAATATACGACTGGCGCGCCGGGGACTTTTTTGATACTGAATAAATATTGAGGAGTATATAAAGCGTATTTCGTTACATACAGTTATCTGATCCGGAAGAGTTATTAATGTATTACTATTGAAATAACGGCATATCCTGCCTGTTGTGGATAAATACAGGCACATAATATTCCATACGTATGGAACACTACCCGTCAGGTTTTGAGCTTATACTTGCAATAATGGCCTGTCCCAGTGCAATTCCACCATCATTTGTCGGGACTCTATGGTGAGTATAAACATTGAATCCATTTTCTGTGAGCCTTTTGTGTATCATGTCAAGAAGAAATATATTCTGAAATACGCCGCCGCTTAAGGCAACACTGTTAATCCCTTTTAATTCCCTGATGTATATGCTCATATCCAGTGCAATTTTCGAAATGGTATTATGAAATTTTGCTGAAATCTTTTCTGTGCCAATCCCGGATGTAATATCAACAACAATTTCTTTAATCAAATCAGCAAGCAGGATTTCTTTCCTGCCATCACATTCTTTCAAGTCATACGTATATTCCCCTGACTCATCAGAGTCAGCAATCATTTCAAGCTCAATGGCTGCCTGTGCTTCATAGTAAATTATTCTTCTCACCCCGATCAAAGCAGAGACAGCATCAAATAAACGTCCCATGCTGGACGTCAATGAAAGATTAATATTTTTTTCTATCATATGCTTTATGACCATCCATTTATCAGTATCAAGCTGTTTTATAAAATCAATATCAAGGTTCATCATGTCATCACCATAAATTTTATATAAAAGAGATGCAGTGATTCTCCAGGGCTCGGCAATAGCATTATCTCCTCCGGGCAGAGGGAAATACTCAATATGGGCCTGTCTGTCAAAATGCTCATAATCGCACAAAAAAAACTCACCGCCCCATATATTACCGTCTATTCCATATCCGGTCCCGTCAAAAGCTATTCCTATTACCTGTTCTTCAATTTCATTGTCTGCCATGCAGCTCACGATGTGTGCATAATGATGCTGAATCCCTATTTGTCTCATATTCTTCAGAGAACGGGCATATTTTGAAGATATATAATTTGGATGCAGATCATAGGCCACAACAGCAGGTTCAATATCAAACATTCTTTTAAAATGATTAATGCCGTTTTCAAGAGATATCATGGTCTCAACATTATCCAGGTCCCCTATGTGATGGCTCATATAGGCATGATTCTCTTTAACCAGGCAAAACACATTTTTCAGGTCTGTACCACATGACAGAATATGGTTTCTGAAAGTTTTCTTTATATTTAAAGGCAGAGGTGCATACCCCCTGGATCTTCTGATGAGCATCTCCTTTCCGTTCCATATTCGGCTCACCGAATCATCAGTCCTGATCTGAATCTCCCGGTTATGAACAACATAAAAGTCAGCAATATTCCTTAAACGGCTTACAGCAGCATCCTCATATACGATTGGTTCAGTGCTTATATTAGCGCTTGTCATAACCAGTATCAGTCCTGATTTTTCAAGCAGAAGATAGTGCAAAGGTGTATACGGCAGCATAACTCCGAGGTATCTCTGGTTTGGAGCCACATCCCCGGCAATATAATTATTGTCTCTCTTGCTTAATAAAACAATCGGTCGTTTTACCCCTTTTAAAAGGTCCTCTTCCTCCCGGTTCAAGTGACAAATTTCGTTCGCCGTTGCTATATCTCTGACCATAATTGCAAATGGCTTATATTCTCTGTATTTTCTGGACCTCAGTTTTGAAACTGCATCCTGACTGGATGCGTCACATGCCAGATGATATCCGCCAAGGCCTTTTACGGCAATAATATGTCCATCTTTTAAAAGCCTGACCGCCTCAATAATCACATCATCTACTTTTATTTCCCTTCCCTCGCTGCTGAGTATTGCCAGTTGCGGACCACATTCATTACAGGCATTGGGTTGTGCGTGAAATCTCCTGTCAGAAGGATTTTCATACTCCTCAAAACACTTTTCACACATTTTAAATTTTGACATTGTGGTTTTTTTGCGATCATAAGGGATGTCCCTGACAATGGTAAAACGAGGGCCGCAGTTTGTGCAGTTAATAAATGGATATCCATATCTGCGGTCCGCAGGATCAAGCAGCTCAGTCAAACACTCATCACAGGTTGAAAGTTCTGCAGAAACAGGGACTGACTTTATGTCTTTAAGCTGAGATTCTCTTATATCAAACCGAGTATAACCGGCCTGTACCACCCGTTCACTTTTAATATCAAATATATCAGCCTGTGGATGCTCATTGTTTTTTACAGCGATTAAGAAATTATTTATATTAAAATCATTTCCCTCAACCTCTATATAGACACCCTCAGAATTGTTCAGCACAAACCCGGCAAGATGATGTTTCTTTGCAAGGGCATATATATACGGCCTGAACCCGATTCCCTGAACTACCCCTCTAATATTTATTATCATTCTGTTTTTCATGGTCAACGCTCGTCTGACCCGCATAATTCATAAATATGTGAGCCAGGGAGGTAAGCTTTAAACAAGTTTTGAATACGGCACGATGCAGTAATATATGATCATTCTCTTATGTTGATCAACATAAAAAGTGTAGGCTGGTGATTTTGTGCTAAAGCCGCTCCCAAAACTTGTTTAAAGCTTACCTCCCTGGCCGTATGAATAATGTAGTTGAATATCAAAACAGCAAATGATTATCCTGCTGATTCCTTTTGCTTCATAGTTTAGCAGTTATTTCAATATCCTGGCCAAAACTTCTTCACAGATGAATACACATGATTTATTGATAATGAACGCCCCTCTGATTGACACTCTTCATTGAATAAATTTAAAATTATTATTGACCACTTAAACAGGAAAGGCTGATATCACATGTCAAATAGTACTTCGGAACACACCTCTGTTAACACTAACTACAAAAAAGTGATACTTCTGGGCATGGACGGATTGGACCCCAGAATTCTCACATCCCTTATGGAGAAGGGTGAATTGCCAAATTTTTCTAAATTGAGGGACCTCGGCAGTTTTTCCCCGTTATCAACATGTAATCCTGCTCAGAGCCCTGTTGCATGGGCTTCTATAGCTACCGGCAACAATCCGGGTTATCATGGCATTTTTGATTTTCTTGGACGCCGGGTCGCAGACTACATGCCTGTACTGGCCATTACAAAACCAAATCCGAAAAACGTTTTTGGTAAAAGAGAGGGCATGTTTTTACCGGTAATGCAGGGTGATGCTTTCTGGGATCACACATCCGCTTATTCAGTGCCTTCCACTGTGCTGAAATGGCCCATGACTTTTCAGCCAAAACAGAATGAGGCAAGGTTATATGCAGGTCTCGGGGTACCTGATATAAAGGGAGGGTTGGGTAAATATGCCTTTTATACATCCCGTGATGTTCCCCCCAGTGAAGAAGGACAAGACAAAATAATCAAAATTAAACGGGTCGGGAACAGTATCAAATCTCATATTTCAGGCCCGAATATCACAAAAGTCATGTCGCGTGAAGCTGCAAAAGAAGATCTTTCCATAACTGTTCTGGACAATTCAACAATTGAAATGGCTGTTGCAGGGAAAAAAATAAATTTGCCCTGTAGTGAATGGAGCGAGTGGGTAGAAATAACCTTTAAACTCGGCATGATGAAAACAGTGACCGGGATCGTAAAGTTTTTTCTCAACCATATTGAGCCTGAGTTTGAACTGTACATGACTCCTGTTCAAATTAATCCCAAAGACCCTGCCTTTATTATTACCAGTCCGGACTCCTATATAAATGACCTGTATAAAGACCTGGGGCACTTTTATACGCTGGGCATGTCTGAAGATACCAAGGCCTTTGAGGAGGGCAGGATTAATGAAGAAACTTTTATCAGCATGTGTGACGAGATTGTAGATGAACAGGAACAGATGCTCTGGCATGAACTGGATAAATTAAAAGAAGGACTGCTTGCGTTTGCATTCTTTTCTACAGACAGAATCCAGCATATGTTCTGGGCCACAAGAGACCCGAAACATCCTCTCTATGATACGGAATATGCTGACAAATACGGGCATGTTATAGATGACTATTACAGAAAAATGGATAAAATACTTGGCAAACTTCTGGAAAAAACAGACAGTGATACCGCATTAATGGTCTTTTCAGATCATGGATTTACCACATTCAGAAGGAGTGTCCATATAAATTCCTGGCTTGTTCAGAACGGGTTTATGAAACTGACAAAAGATATTCCAAAAGATGACATAGAAGGAGGAGCGCTTTTTCAGTATGTGGACTGGAGCGGCACCAAGGCTTACTCCCTGGGTTTTGGCAGCATTTATCTCAATCTTAATGGAAGAGAAAAACATGGCATTGTAAAAAAGGGGAAGGAAGCCGATGAAACAGTTAATGACATCATCTCTTCATTTGCGGAATTAAAGGACCCTGAAAATGGTCAGCCTGCAGTAAAAAGAGTATATAGCAGTGCGGAGATATATTCCGGAGACCAGACAGGCTATGCTCCTGACATGGTTGTTGGATTTGCAGACGGATACCGATCATCGTGGCAGACAGCCATAGGGGGGGCGCCGGCAGTCCTGATGGAAGATAATCTCAAGAAGTGGAGTGGGGACCATATCGTTGATCCGTCGCTTGTACCCGGAATATTGCTTACCAATTTCAAGCCTTCTAAAAGCCAGCCCAGTGTTATGGATCTTGCACCGACGGTTCTGTCATTCTTTAATATGTCCTCACCCGGGATGGAAGGGAAACCAATATTGTAATAATCACCTGGTATAAATAATATTTGAGATGTATTTTTGCAGAAACATAAAAAACCCGTTGAAATAAATTCCACTCGGGCTTTCCGGGCTATTACCGTGTTAATTGCTGATTATGAAATGTTAATGCGCCCCAAATCCTTCACCATTTCCTTTGCCGTTATTGTTACATTTATTATAAATGTGACATAGCTCAAAATTCTTACTGCAGAGAAATACAGTTCTCTCGATGTCCTGACTGTTCATCTTTAGACAGTAGCAGTCTTCGAATGGTTCATTCAGATTCGGGCACAGTCGTTTATTCCTGTGGCGTTGCAATTTATAAGTTTCTATTTGCATATCAAAATTATAAATTGCAAAAGCAATGCCAGCTGGTGTGAAAAAATAAATATCTATTAATTTACTTTAAAATCAAGATATTAGACAAGATTAAGGAATTAATGCAGTTCTGATAATAATGATATTGTAACAGGTGCACAGGGACACGATGTCACATTACTGTGACATCGTCACAGCCTGAAATGCTACGCTTCACTATCCACAATATTAAACTCCTTGATTTTCCTGTAGATTGAGCGCCGGCTGATACCAAGCAATGATGCTGCTTTTGTTTTATTCCACGCAGCTTTTTCAAGGGCCTGAATAATAATTTTGGGATCGTCAATATTACCACTTCCCGGAGATTCACTCTTTTCAACATGAAACATCTTGATTTCAGGAGGCAAATGATCCAGAGTGATGATTGGCTGCTGGCAAAGAATAAAGGAATGCTCAAGAGAATGCTCCAGTTCCCTTACATTACCCGGCCATGGATAATCCATGAATCTTTGCTCTACATCAGTGGAAACAGCGGTAATGTCCTTGTTGAATTTTGCATTGAATTTTTTCAGAAAAAAATCTACCAGAAGCGGGATGTCCTCCCGGCGTTCCCTTAATGCCGGAAGATCGATCTTCATAACATTGAGGCGATAATAAAGGTCTTCCCTGAACTCGCCCATTTTCACCTTGTCTGTGAGACTCTGGTTTGATGCGGCAATTACCCTGACATCCACTTTCATTGTTGCTGAGTCCCCAACTCTTTCAAATTCTTTTTCCTGCAGCACCCTTAAAAGTTCGATCTGTATTTTGGGAGATATATCAGCAATTTCATCAAGGAAGATAGTTCCTCCGTCTGCCGTCTGGAAACGTCCATCTTTATCCTTGATCGCACCTGTGAAAGATCCTCTTACATGACCAAACAGTTCGCTTTCAAGCAGATTTTCTGACAGGGCCGAGCAGTTTACTTTTACCATTGGTTTGTTGCTGCGATTTCCTTTATAATGAAGTGCTTCAGCAACAAGTTCCTTACCTGTACCGCTTTCTCCGCCTATAAGCACGGTTGTTTCAACATCATTGAGCAGCTCTATACGTGAATAAACCTCCTGCATTTTATTGCTCTTGCCGATAATATTGTGAAATTTCTTACGCGCCCCGAGTTCCCGTTCCAGGTCTGTTAAACGTGTCTCATCTCTGATTACCATTATTGCCCCCGAGAACTTTTTATGGCGGTCAAGTAATGGTGAAGTGGAAATAGAGACAATCTGGCCTTTACGTTTATTAAAGTGACATTCCAGACCGTTTATCTCAGTAGGTTTCTTTGTTTTAATTGTCTCAGTTAGTGATGCTATACATTTTTTTTCACAGTTAAATGAAGTGGAACTGAATTCTTTTCCTACCGAGTCCCGCCCAAGGCCGCAAATGCCCTTTGCAGAATCATTCACTTCCAGAATATGAAGATCTTTATCTACAGATATAATCGCATCTTTAACGTTTCTGAAAATTGCTTCAAGATTGGACCGGTACTTTTCTTTCTCATCAATAACTTTTTTATACTGCAATGCAACATCGATGGCATGAAATAAAGTGTCCTTCTGGATTGGCTTTGATATATAGTCAAAGGCCCCCAGCCGTATGGCCTCTGATGCAGTATCAATGTTTGGATAGCCTGTAATCATTACAACAGGACATTGAAGTTTTCTGTCCTTTATCTCTCTGAGAACATCCAGCCCTGTTTTACCCTTCAGAATAATATCAGCAAAAATAACATCAAAATCAGATTCAGATATCTGGTGTACCGCTTCATTAAAATCCTCAGCTGCAGCTACTTCATATCCATCCTTGGAGAGAAATTTCTTGAAAGTAAATCTGATACCTTCTTCATCATCAACGATAAGAATTCTGGCTTTCATTGGTCTTCTCCATATACAACAGGTAATACAACTGTTATGCGTGTATATTCGCCTTCCTGACTGTCAATGAGGAATTTGCCGTTATGCTCACTGATGATTCCATGGCTTATGCTCAATCCTAAACCTGTTCCAACGTTACTGGGTTTCGTTGAGAAAAAGGGATTAATAACTTTATCAATAATTTTATCCGGTATGCCCGTTCCCCTGTCCTGAAATAATATCCTGACATAAGGGCTTTCATTTATGGTGATTTCTTCACAGTTTATTTCAAGCAACTTGTCATCGTGGGTCCCCGGAAACTTCTGATTTAGGGCAAATCGGGAATTACTTATAATATTTAAAAATACCTGCTGCATCTGCTGGGGATGTACCGGAATTCTCATATCTTTTTTGGGTATTTCCACATGCAAATTTATGCCGTCTTTCCTCAGCTGTGCTGAAGTTAATGACATCGTATCTGAGAAAATGTCATGCAGAGACAATAAGTTCTTTTCTTCTTTTCTGATTCTGGCAAAAGAAAGAAGGCTTCGTACAATAGTAGCTATACGGTCGCCATCTTTTATTATGCGCCTTGCAACGCTGTCGTCTTTTTCCTCATCCTGGAACTCATCAATTAATATCTGCGCATAATTCATGATGTTATTTATAGGGTTGTTAATTTCATGAGCTACACCGGCAGCAAGCTCACCAATTGAAGCCAGATGTCTGGTTCTGGTTGCACTGGCCTGCAAATTGGCTTTTTCCGTGATATCTCTTGTCAGTTCAATCACTGTTTTGACCTTCCCTGATTCATCTTTAATAGGGAAAGACATAATATCCAGTATCTTGCCGTCATCAGTTGTTATTTCAGACGATTCCTCCAACCCGGTACTAAAACTTCGAATTGTTGGACAATTTTCACAGGGAGACATAATTTCACAGCATAGACTGAAGCAGTATTGACCTGAAAGATCTTCATTTTTTTTCTGAAATAACATTGCAGCAGCTTTGTTTGCCCACATAATCTTAAGGTCTGCAGAAAGCAGAAGAAGGTTAAAGGGAATTCCGTCAAGCAACGTGTTAAACTGCTGGGAAAGGTTCCGGTATTTGATTTCGCTCTTCTGGAGTGCTGCTACCACTGACTTACGTTCAGAGATCTCGTCTTTCAGTTTTTCGTTGGCTGATCTAAGTTCTGTAGTCCTTTCATCAACTCTTTGCTCCAGTTCATTTTTTGCACTTTCAATCTCATCTTCTGCTTTTTTACGGTTTGTCACGTCTCTTGCGATATGAATCAGGCCAATTAATTTGTTACCCTGATCAAAACGGGGCATTGATCTGATTTCAACATACATGTTTAAATGGGGTTCAAATATTTCAAAGTTAGCAGGCTTCCCTGTTTTAAGGCAGTCACAACTGGGACAGCCGCTGGGAGGACATTCTGTTCCGTGATAATACTCAAAACATTTTCTGGGCATGTTGGCCTGCAACGTCGGCAGGTTGAGTATCTGTTCAGCAGCTTTATTTGCATACACTATATTAAAGTCCCTGTCATGAATTGTGACCATATCGGTAATCGCATGAAATGTTTCTTCCCAGTCTTGTTTTGACTGCACAATGAGGTTTTCCATTTCCTTGCGTCTTGTGATTTCATGAAGAGTATATTGAATCGCTGGATTTTCTTTGTAAGTAAAAGAAGACGCAGATAACTCCAGATATTTGTTTGACCCGTCTTTATCAATTATTTTTACTTCAAGGGGAGAAATTTTTTCATTATTATTTATTATCCTTGCAAAGCTGTCCTGGACCAATGCCCTGTAATCAGCATGGATAAAATCAATAAGAGACTTTCCGAACAGACCATATGGAGATGAAGCATCCAGGAGAGATGCCCCGGCAGAGTTCATAAAAATAATCTTATTTTCGCATTCAGCTCCTATTGCAACCGGAGAGAATTCAATGAGATCGCAATAGTATTCAAAATTATTGTGCAGTTCTTCTATGGTTCTGGATTTGCTGCTCATAGTATATGGGAGGTCATTAACACTTCTTCAAGATAATGTTTTATTTTAAACAATATCGTATTTTTTGACAATGAAATTATGAAAATAAATAAGTTAGAGCTCATTATTTAATCAGTACTGCGAATATATCAACTATGTGATACGTATCATAATTTAAAATTTACAATTTGTATCACAGGATATATCTGCTTAAATCCTCATCCCGTGCAATTTCACCGAGCTTGTCCTTCACATACGATGCATCAATTGTCAGGTCCCCATTCTCCATCTCAGATGCATCAAAAGACACGTCTTCAATAACTTTTTCCAGAATAGTATGAAGCCTTCTTGCACCAATATTCTCTGTTTTTTCATTGACTATAGCTGCTGTTGATGCAATTTCTTCTATAGCATCATCAGTAAACGTGATCTTGATACCTTCTGTTTCAATAAGCGCAATATATTGTTTAATTAAAGCGTTTCTCGGTTCAAGTAAAATCCGCAGGAATTCCTTTTTTCCAAGAGCATCAAGCTCTGCCCTGATCGGAAACCTGCCCTGCAGTTCCGGAATAAGGTCTGACGGTTTAGATACGCTAAACGCACCCGCAGTCAAAAACAGTATATGGTCTGTTCTCACAACACCGTGTTTTGTAGATACAGTTGATCCTTCAACTATCGGCAGCAGGTCTCTTTGAACTCCCTCCCTTGAAACATCAGGCCCCTGGCTTGATCCCCTTGAAGCAATCTTGTCAATCTCATCTATGAATATTATGCCGCTCTGCTCCGTCCTTTCAATGGCTTCCCTTACCACTTTATCCATATCAATAAGTTTACCTGCTTCTTCCTGACTGATTATCCTGAGAGCTTCCGGGACCTTGACCTTCTTCCTTTTGGATTTTTCCGGGAGGAAATTGCCCAGCATATCTTTAAGATTTATTTCCAGCTCATCCATACCTACATTTGATACAACGCCAAATGGCACTGCTTTTTCACGCACCTCAAGATCAACATATCTGTCATCGAGCTTTCCCTCTTTTAAACGGGCCCTCAGTTTTTCCCGTGTCTCTTCATGACGCTGCTCAGCATCTGATGAGGCATCTGTTTCTTCAGCAGAAACATCCTTACGCGATCTGGGTGAAGGCAGCAACAGATTAAGCACCTTTTCCTCTGCAAGTGCATCAGCTTTTTCCTGCACCCTTTCAACCTGTTCAGTTTTGACCATGTTCAGTGCGAGATTTGTGAGGTCCCTGATCATGGACTCAACATCCCTGCC
>CALZMZ010000032.1 GCA_945788685.1 Thermodesulfovibrionia bacterium
GTTAAAAAATCGGTCCGGGGCGGCTTTTCTGGTTACTCTTTTAGCCGTGTAAAAGAGTAACTCCGCCGGAAGGGCATCCCGGGGTTTGGGGCAGAGTCCCATTATTACAAGATAAGAATAATGATTACAGTACTTGTAAACACTTCTTCAGTCACAAACTCAACGGAAGCTTTATCTCCACTACCAGACCGCCCTCTGAGGCATTGAAAGCCCTGACAGTACCTTTGTGCAATCTTACTGCGCGGTCTGTTATGGCAAGACCGATCCCCATACCGCCTGACTTGCGGTCCCTGGATTCAGCAATACGATAAAAGGGTGTGAACAGGTTTGATAACTCGTTTTCGTGTACACCCGGCCCATGATCGCGTACCATTAACAGGGCGTACTCTTTACCCTCTGATACATGCCTCTTAAGGGATATTTTTATTTCAGATCCCTCAGCAGTATAACGCACAGCATTACGCAATATATTTTCAATGGCCCTGCGAAGCAGTTCTTCTGAACCTTCAATAATAATATTGTCATCCAGTTCTGTACTCACAGTAATATTTCTTTTCGCTGATTCGAATTCAGCATCACCTGAAATATTTCTCACGAGACCGGAGAGATCGATGGTTTTCTTATCCATGATTTCAGTTCCGCTTTCAAGTAAGGTAAGAGTCCGTAACTGCCCGATAAGCGTGTTCATCCTTTCTGCCTCCCGTTCAATCCGGTCCAGGGCCTCATCAGCTTCTTTGCCCGAGCGCTGCCGGACCAGTTCCACTGCAACATTAAGACGGGCCAATGGTGATCTGAGTTCGTGTGAGATGTCCCTTAATAACCGGCCCTGTGAACTGAGCAGCGTTTCAATGCGTTCAGCCATCATATCAAAATCCTTTCCCAGGTCTGCAATCTCATCCGTTCTTCTCCCGAGTTCAGGAACAACACGTGTCTTCAGGTCTCCTGAAGCAAGCTGCTGTGAAGCGGTCCTTAATTTACGGACAGGTGACGTCAGATACCATGCAAGCCAGTAGCAGAAGATACTGGCCACAATAAAGATAACAAGGAGGCGTACACTCAGGAAACGGGGATTCAGATATCTCCATCCCGGTGACTCATGGCTTAAACTCTGTCACACCACTCCTGTTTGCACGTGAAGCCAGCTCCCCTGCTTCAGGAGGTACATGCCTTCCTGATACTGCTTCATTTTTATCATTAAAAAGGAACACTTTCCTTCCCCGTCTCTGTTTATTTCCATGCATGAATTTCCTTAATTCAGCAGGACCCCGGTTTTCCAGTATACTCACTGCTCTCTGCCCTTCACGGGACAGTCTCTTTACCTGACGACCGTCCTCCCTGAAAGGTCGGTGAGGCTCTATCACTGACATCAGTACAATAGTAGATCCAATGATCATTATGGATGCCAGCCAGAACCAGAGGAATATTTTTACAAACAGACTTCGCATCTTATTACCTTATTTCGTCTTTCTCCGGAAGTGCATACAGATATCCGATACCGCGTACTGTCTTTATTCGTTCGATACCTTTAATTTTATGTCCAAGCTTTTTCCTGAGGCTGCTTACATGCACATCAATACTCCGGTCAAATGGATCAAGGCCCCGTCCCAATACCCTGCTTACAAGGTCCTTGCGGGACACAACTTCTCCCGCGGATCTCAGAAGCATCTCAAGCAGGTCAAATTCAGCGGCTGTCAGTTCAACGGTCTTTCCTTTTTTCATCACTGTCCTCGTTCCTGTGTCAAGTGCAAGATCACCAACATTCAACCTCTTTAATGACACCGGCTGCGCTTCATTATTATTTTTTGATGCACCCCTTCTCTGGACCGCCCGTATACGGGCAACAAGCTCGCGGGGATTAAATGGCTTGGGCAGGTAATCATCAGCTCCCATCTCAAGTCCTACTATCCTGTCAACGTCTTCACCTCTTGCGGTAAGCATTAGCACCGGAATAACGGAAGACTTTCTGATGCTGCGCAGAACCTCAAAACCACTGACACCCGGCAGCATAACATCAAGGACGACAAAGTCATGTTCATTGGACAGGGCCCGTTCCAATCCCTTATCAGAGTCATGAACAGTCTCTACCTCGAATCCCTCGGGACTGAGATAGTCCGTCAGAAGCTCGCAAAGTTCCACATCATCATCAATAACCAATATGCGGGTCATGTTGTATTCGGTCCTTTCTGCAATTAATATGAATCACGACTGTATTATATCCGAAAGCACATGTCTATTAACGTTAATTTTTATTATCCGGTCTTAACAAATCTTTACATTACTTTGCTTTCCTTCACTGTTACTTAACCCACACTTAAGAATTAAAGTTTTACGATAAAAGCATGAAGAGAACCTGAAAACAGAAAGGAGGAGGATATGAAAAATGATCACCACAAACATAGTAAAAAGTCAGACAAAAAAAATGAAACAAAGGAGGTCACCATGAAAGCAGACAACATTAAAAAGAAACGCGCCACCCGGTACGCTGTATTCACAGTCCTTGCTGCCGGATTCATTATCATTGCCTTTGGTCTTATTGCACAACCGATTATGGCAAAAGGAAGAGGCTGGTACGGACCAGGCAGGTCAGCTGATGAAATCGTTCAGACCCTCACGGACAGGCTGGATCTAACTGCTGAGCAGATAGAGGCAGTACGACCGATTATTGAGGAAAAAACAGAGTTAATGAAAGAGATAAGAGATGAAAAAGGCGCATACAGAAAACAGACACGGTCAGAAATGCATAAGCTCATGATGAACACAGATATTCAACTGGGCAGAATACTGACCGATGACCAGGTGGACAAATATCTCGAGCTTAAGCTGGAACAGCGTGAACAGATGCAACGGGGAAAATTCAGAGGCGGAAAGATGCGCGGACAATTCAGTAAGACACCTGAACAGAAAATCGAGAGGCTCAGCACCATACTTGACCTGACCGAAGAACAGACAGAGCAGATCGAACCGATCATTAAAGAGAGCATGGAAAAGAGGCAGGAGGTCAGACAGGCCATGAGAGATGAAATGCATGCCATTGGTGATGAGACCCATGGACAGCTCTCAACAATACTGACCGATGATCAGATAGAAAAGTTGAATTCAATAAAAGAAGAAAGACGGGCAAGAATGGACAGTCGTATGGACCGCTCCGGACGTATGGGGTTTTAAATAGATGAGATCAGGGGTAAGGGTCATAGCAGGAGAATGGGTCCCTTACCTCTGACACCTCGCCCTTTTTATGTCCTGAACGCTAAATGCATGTATAATGTCTTTAAACGCTTTTTGTGCGTTTACAAGACATAATAACAAATTTCAAATTCCTAATTCCAAACACATCCCAAAATCCAAATTTCGAAATAAACGACTGAAAGCCTATGGATAACAAGACAATCTTTTATTGCCAGAGAGTTATCTTTTCCGGCTCGCCTGATCTTACGTTTTGTCATTTGGTCATTGGTGCTTATTTGTAATGTGGAATTTGTAAGTTGAAATTTAAACCTGGATACCTTCGCCCCTGGAAACCTGGGCCCCTAGTGTCTTAATTCCCCCGGAAGCTTTTTCAACCATCCCAGCTCCATAACAGCCCAGAGCCCGATCAAAATGGCTTCAGCAGCGTCATGTCTTAATGAAGTCGGACCTGAAAGTCGTGACCATTTAATGACCTTTCGTGCAAGATGGTCTGCATTCATTTTAGCTTCCTGACCGCTCCTCTGTTCCCTGTCATACAGCAGATTTTTCCTCCATTGTTCTGCAGTTATATTTCGTGTCTCAATATTACGCCTCACAGCTTCCCGCTCCCAGAGAGCTGAAAGTGCCTTATCTCCTTCCAGAATGATAAAGCTGAGAGCCGGTATACTGCCAAGAATATTAATAACATCACGTTTCAATCTACTGGTTGATCCATAATTCCTGGAACGATACCAGCAGAGCCTGCCATTCTGGCCGTACAGCGCCAGTCCTGTCTTTAGTCCAAGGTCTACGGCAAGGAGTAAATCCGTCACATTGTGCATCACCCATTTTAACAGACCCTGGCAAAGGTGAAATGACATCTGTATTCATGATGAAAAATCATATAAAATATAATGAGTTCTTCATATAATTATGATAAGATTATTAAAATAAACACATTAATACCAATTGTAGTATAGTAAAGGTGATATGGTCTAAACAAATAGGGAGTCGAATAGTTAATTGTAACCACATAAGTTTCAAAATGGAGGTTGAAATGAAATCACTGGTTGAACAAATTGCAAAGTCTCTCGTTGATAGTCCGGATGAAGTATCAGTTTCTGAAATTGAGGGGGAGAGAACAACAGTCTTTGAATTGCGTGTTGCCAAAAATGATATAGGAAAGATCATTGGTAAGCAGGGTAATACAGCCCGTGCAATCAGATCAATACTTGGCGCAGCCGGCACTAAGCTTGGTAAGCGTTATGTTCTTGAAATACTTGAATAGTCTCCTTATCAATACAGTAAAGAGTTAATCAGAAAGAATATATCAATACAGCTGGACTTTTCCGTAACGTACCGGGGATCCGGGCAAACATATTTTTACGTCTTCTTTTTCCCTGTCAGCAGAACCATCATGGCCGGGGCCAGCAGAAAATCTGCAAATAACGCCATAGTGATTGTAAAACCCGTGATAATCCCGAAGTTATTAGTACTCTTGAGTTCAGCCAGTAAAAGAATGAAAAAACCACAGGCAAGAATTATGGTGGTAAAAAGCATGGCCCTTCCGGTAGTTAACAAGGTCTGACGCACCGCTACCCCGGCATCACCGCACTGATTGTAATAGCGCCTGAAGTTATGCAAAAAATGAACTGTGTCATCTACAGCCAGACCGATCGCTATGCCCCCAACCATTATAGTTGAATAGTCCAGAGGTATTCCTGTAAGTTTCATAAGTGCCAGTCCGAGCACTATAGGCAGGAAGTTAGGCGCCATGCTGCACAGACCGATACGCACATTGCCGATCAGCAAAATCATCAGCAGCGTAATTATAACCCCGGCTATCAGATAACTTTCTCCCATACTACGGATAATGGCCGACAGGGTTCGCACGATTATAGATGCAAGGCCTGTTACTGAAACTGTGGTCTGCCCATCAAAAACGGTTTTCAGCTTATTGGCAAGTTCAGCCAAAGTTCTGTCATAAGCCACTGCATCTACCCATGGTGCCCTGACAGTAATCCGGGTCTTTCTGTACTTCCTGTCCATGATCTTATCAAGGTTGTCACCACCACCAACTTCATAAAGCAGCAGCTCCTGAGCGATCAATTCTCTGTTATCAGGTATCCTGTACCCGGAAGGTTTTCCGTCATTAAGCACCTGATTTATATCCTTGACAATATCCGTCACAGCGAGTGCCCTTCCTACCGGTCTGTCAGCAACCATCATTTCTTCAGCAAGCAGTTGGACCGTTTCTATTTCCTTCATGGCATCAGGTTCATAGAGACCATGCTCCCTGTTCGTATCCAGCACTATTTCAATATTGAAAGAACCTTTCATCTCTTTATCTATCAGATCGGTAGCTACCCGGACCGGTACATCTTCCCTGAGATAATTAAGGGAATTGTGAGAAAACTTCAATTGGAGAGCCATGAACAGAGAACCTATAAAAATAATTAAACTGAAAAACACGATCTTCCACGGATGTGTGGTTGCAAAATCTCCAATCCCGGCAAGAAACATATCAAGTCCTGATCGGGTAGAAATATCGGATTTGGGATTCTTTTTCCGGACAGGGGTAACAGCCAGCAAAGCAGGCAGGGTCACTAAAGAAAATACAAGGGCCATAAGGACCCCGACTGCCGCGAATATTCCAAGATTTGCAACGGGAGCTATTCCAGAGTTAACAAAAGACAACAGGCCTGCTGCTGTAGTTAAACTGGTCATAACCACAGCCAGTCCAGAATGACCCATTGCAAACGCAATGGCAGCCTTTTTATCGCCTTGCTGTCTTAGATGCTGAAAGTAGACCGCCAATATATGAACGGAATCCCCTATCCCTACGGCAAGTAAAAAAGAAGGCAGTACTGTTGAGTTCAACGTTACAGGAGTATTAAACAGGGCCATCAATCCCAGTGTTGAATATAATGCACAGTTAACAACAATAAGAGGTAATATTACACCTGAGATACGACGAAATAATATCGCAAAAACAATAATTATCACAAGCAATGTCAAAGCTGTAAAGCGTATCATCGTATCCATGGTCATTTTTCTTAATACTTCCTCTACGGCAACATCACCGCTGAGATAAACAGGGAAGTCTTTGGAACGGAAGCGTTTACAGATCGTGTTGATGCTTTCCACAAGTTCAGCTTTTTCTTTTTCACTGAGCGGCAGATTTTCATCTTTTGATGCTGATGAAAAGAGAACTGGTTTAATGACAATGACAGTAAACGACCCGCTTTCAGAAATGACTGTGTCACGATAAAGAGGATTATTGATTACCCTGTCACGAAGTTCCTGCATGCCTGGTTCATCTTCGGGTAATCTTTCAAGCAGTTCTTCAACAATCAGCTCGTCATCCCTGCCATACATATATTCGGCATTGACAAGACTGGTAATTTCAGCTACATGAGGAACTTGTTCTTCCAGGGCATGATGAAAATCCTTCAGCCTGCTGAGAAATTTCAAATCAAAAACCTCTTCAGGTTTCAGGCCAATAATAATCACCTGTTCCCTGCCGAACTGGCGTCGGAACGCTTCATACTTCTTAAGGGCTGGATCATTTTTGTGCAGCAGACCCTCAGCAGAAGTGTCCATAACAAGTGAAGGGATCTGGGAGGCCATCATTACAAAGCCAAGGAAACTGACAATAATAAAAATCCAGGGCCTGCGGCTTACGAGATGTCCGAAATTGGTAAAGCCGGTTTCGATTCTACTGCGGATGTCCTGTGCTATGTTGCTCCTCCATTACTCGTTACCTGTTACGCGTCACTAATTACTTAAAAATACCATGACAGCTCAACTTTCATATTGTCATCATCCCTGAATGAATAAATGGTACTGTCCTCTGATGAATCAATGACAAAGTATGCATCAACCACAATCTTCAGGTTATCACGTAACCTGCGGCTGGACTCAAGAAAAAAAATACGGTCACTGTTTTCAAGATCTTCATTAAATCCTGCAAGCACTTCAGTACTTGATGCATCATTAATCTCCAGCCTGGTCCCGATCATAATATCGTTATTAAAACCGGTTGTTGCTTCCTTTCCCCGGTCATCATAGGCCCACTCCCCTATGAGTCCCAAATCAATGCCGCTTAAGGCTATATTAACGAAAGAATATTCAAACCCTCCAACCGCTGCATAAAAACTCTCTCCCTGGCCTGACCTGTATATCGATTCCAGTTTTAGGAGCCAGTTTCCCTGCACAGTCTGAAGGTCCAGACCGGTCTGGTCAATCAGCTCGTAAAAAGGCCTAATAACAGGTCTTCCATCTGAATCAACTCCTGTCAAAAAGGCAGGTTCCCTTCCTGTACCATTGAAGTGATACATCCCAAAATCCCAGTCTCCGACTGTATGGCTGTACCTCAAAGCAAAATCAATATGATTCTCTTCATCTGCGCTTTCATAAACTGCCCTGTCAGTATCAACTGCAAGCAGTGAACGAAACCGCCCTTTTTCACCCGGGAATGTACGTTCACGAAAATAAGGAAGAATAAAAAAATCCACCACACCCCATTCACGTGGAATGGATACATGGATCATGGGCTGACCAAGCTTGTCCTCTCCGTCAATATATTCCACAAAGTCAGTCTGATTAATTATGTCCACCAGATGCAGGAACTCTGTAACACCCCAGAAAACTTTGCTGATCCCCAATCTCATTTCCCATATATCATTCACCCATAAATAATTCAGTTCCCTGATATCAAAATGGCTCCTCTCAGAGTCAGCGTAATCAGTCCTTATAAATGGAGTAAAGGTAAAGCTCGATCCGGCATCTAATTCGTGATAAAACTCGGGTTCGATTGATAGAGAAATATCATGCCTTTCCTGCTCTGCAAAAAGCGGCTCATAAAAAAAATATCTGCCCTCAACTGTTACATTACCCGACAGATCAAAGGAATAAGGCTGAGGTATAAACACCAGCGATAAAACCATTTTCACAATTAATAAAAAAACTAATATCTTCATGTTACCTTTTAGCTATTAGCTATAAGCTCTTACTTCTTACCCGTGACGCGTCACGCGTCACCCATCACTCATCATTCGTTATTCGTTACCCGTTACTTTTTACTTCTCACCTCTTACCTCTTACCTTATTCTTTTCAGACTGTTCTTACTGAAGTCTTTATCTTTAAGTCCTGTCTGAAAATCGTAATCACTAAACTCAAGCCGCGTACTCTTGCCGTTCTGGTGGTTCACCATGTTCATCTCATCTGCTCGCCAGAACCTGTCAAGATATTTTTTATATTCCTTAAATGTAAGCGTCTTCAGGTGCGAGTTTTTACGGTCAAAGTATTCGACTTTATGAGCACGATATTCGAGTTTGTCTATCCAGCTGACCTGGCGGGTATAACCTGAGTTCTTTTTGTCCACAGGATAATATTCAACAATAAAACAGTCCATGCCTTTGTACTCTTCATCACGAATCCATTTATATGTGTACTTTTCCACTTCCTGGCTTGAGATGTCTTCGTAGGCAAATTCACTTCCCATAAACGATCCTGACTTGTTGCGGGAACTGATCCGCTTCACCCTCTTTAATGCAGGCAGATACATCCACTGGTCATCATCACCTTTCTTATGGGTAAAATTGAGAAAGGCCGTGCCCTTTACATCTTTTGGATTATCAAAAATCATCAGACTCTTGTCACCGTCACCTTCCACCTCAAGCACTTTCATTCGTATCCTGCGTGTGCTTTCCTGCCCATGTCTGTTTTTTAGGACCATAAGCATGTTTGCTGTCACGTCCTTAAATCCTTTGTCACGCCTGTCCATTTCAGTTGCGATAGCAAGCCCGTTTTCTTCAGGGGTTTCCGCAGACAAAATTACAGGCATCAGTATCAACGTTGACATCAATAATATTAATAATTTTTTCATGATAGTTTTCTCCCAGTTATGAACCAACTTCATTAATTTTAATTTTTTATTATTACCTCTTACCTCTTACCCCTGTCTTTTCCGTCCACCTTCATTAACAGAGCCGGCAAAAACAGAAAATCCAGGGCAAGTGCCAGAGTGATGGTTATTGCTGACATCAGACCCATATCAAAATTCATTTTATATCCCGAAAGTGTGAGGACCATAAATCCTGCAACAAGCGCTGCGGTTGTGATCCACATCGCTGATCCCACATTTTCAAAAGCATACCGTATGGCAAAGGACGGCTCCATATACTGCTCTCTCCTTGCCCTGAGATACTTGCTTAAAAAATGGACTGTGTCATCAACTACAATCCCGATCGTCATGGTCACAACAACAGACAGGCCGAGACCGACTTCTCCCTTGATTATTCCCCAGAAACCAAATGCCATGAATGCAGGAGCCAGATTAGGGACCAGACTCAGCAGACCGATCCTCACGCTCCTGAATGCAAACATTAAAATACCCGAGATCAACACAAGGGCCCAGAAACATGCATTGATCATACTTTTAATATTACGACCGGTTATGTGCGCCCACATCATGGAAATACCCGATCCATGTGTGTACATGCTTTCCGGAGCATTAACGGACAACCACTCACTGGCCTTTTCATCCAGCTGACGTATCTCAATGGCTGTCATATCTCTGAGCGTAATTATCATGCGGGTCGCTGACTTGTCTACATTAATCTGGTTATTAAGGTCCAGACCAAAAGGCAAAGACATCTCGTAAAGAAGAAGATACTGGGCAGCAAGATCCCGCTGTTCAGGAATACGGTAATACGCTTCATCACCCCCATGCATGTCCCTGTTAAGACGCTTCATTGTGTCTGAAATTGTGCTTACATGCACAACCTTCGGCTGTTTACGATACCACTCCGTAAACTTTGCCACTGCCATCAGATAATCAGGATTGTTAATGCCGCCTGTCTCCCCTGATTCAAGGGAATACTCAATTCTGTCCAGACCCGTCATGTTCTCTTCTGCAAAATCACTGGCAATCCTGACGTCATACCTTTCATCAAAATAGGTCACAAAATCGTCATTAAATTCTATTAACAGCAGTCCTGTTGCCAGAATAAAAATTATTATCAGGGTCCCGCTGAATAACTGCCTGCGTTTATTAATAACAAGATCAGCCACCCTGCCGCAGGAACAGCCCTTGAAATTGCCCACTGGTTTTTTCTTTAAAGGCAATACTGCAACAAATGCCGGCAGAAATAAAACAGAGAATACAAAAGCTGACATGACACCGACCGCAACAATGTTGCCGAGATCGCGGAATGGCGGTACATCGGAAAGGTTCATAGTCAAAAAACCTGTGGCAGTTGTAACACTCGTCAGGAAAACCGGAACAAGATTAAGCCTGACAGACTCTGCTATTGCATCGTGTCTGGAATTTCCCTGGTTCATATACTGAAACATGGTCACCAGAATATGAACGCTGTCTGCTACAGCCAGTGTAAGTATAAGGGTCGGTGCATTGACCGAAGCAGGGTTGATCGATATGCCGAGCCATCCGGCAAGTCCCATACCGGTAATCATGGAAAACATGATAACTGCAAGAGTTGACACAGTCCCGAATACCGATCTCAACAACAGTCCTGTTATCAGGATCAATGTTGCAAACATCAGGGGAATCAAAGAGACCATATCATTTTCGCTGGCCTCACCAAATGCATTGTCAAACATGACCCCGCCTGCTATATATAAATTAATGTCAGGGTCACGGAATCCGTCTGCAATGCTCCTCGCAAAGACAGCAACTTCCCTGACCTCATTCCTTGATTTGCCTGGCGCAAGAATGATGATATTCACCCCCGTAACATGTCCTGACGAAGATACAAGATTGTTAACAAGCTGGGGTTCGGTAAGGGTGATCTTTTTCACCCTTTCAAGACCATCCTCTGTTATATTGTCGGTATCTCTTACCAGGTCTTCAACAATCAGGTCATCTTCCTCAACCTCTGTATGCTGGAAATTTGTTATTGAATCAACCCTGCTCGAGTAAGGGACCTGCCACGAATGGTCTGTCAGCTCTATAACGGCCTGTAAAGTTTTCCCTGTAAAAACATTACCGTCCTTTGGCTCAACTACAAAGAGGACATTATCTGATTTACTGTATGTGTTCTCCAGGGCTTCAAGCGCCTGAAGCTGGGGGTTTTCTTTGCTGAAAAATACACGGGTATCATTATTAATGGTAAGAAACTGAATCCCGCTTCCTGCAGTTGCAACTATTATGAGTGTAATAAAGATGACAAACCATCGGTATCTTACTACCCATTCTCCTAATGCCCTCTCAAACCATGTCATGACGGCATTTGCTGTGTACCTATAGAGTCTGTCAATATAGTGCTGTATTTAATGTTCGTCATGCCTGAAGTTAGTTAATCGGGCCTGCCTGCGGTAGGCAGGCATCCAGAATATATGCAAAAAACTGGATTCCCGCTTAAAGACCTGCGGGAATGACAGTTCAATGCTTAAATTTAAGGATAAACACTCTCCAGCTCTGATTATTATACATAAGTTAGAGTCTAATTCAGATATATGGTTGTGTCCGCACTGTCCATGATTTCCAGAAACGTAAAATATTCCGCAATATTGATATCATCGAATATTAAATCTTTTTTCTTCACTCCAAATGGCTGCATTGACCCTCCACAGATATAAAAATGTGCACCCAGCTCTTTCAGCTGGTTCAGTTTATCCTGCGGCGGTACGTGACCGACTTTCTCCATGCCTTTTCTGGCAAATGAGCTGAATGGTCTGCCAAGACCGCTGAGCTTTGACCTGAAATTCTTTTTTAAAACCCTGACTGCCGGACCCTGAAAGTATATATAGACATCTGTTCCGCTTAAAGCAGCGCTGACAGCAAGTCCAAGCGGAGCGATAAGCTTCTCTAATGATGCATCTGATATCGTCATTGCCAGCTTTTTTTCATTCTGTTTTATCCCGGACTTTTTTATGTAGTACCTTTGATAATCATTACCAGACTCTAAATCAACAATCCCGTTGCCTGTCATACGGCTCCAGGCCCTGAAATCATTTTCTATGGCTTCAAAGTTGTCAGTACTTATTTCCAGTACCTCACCCTCTTTCATATATCCCAGCTGTTGATCTGCATGGTACAGGATATATGGTGTAATTGTTTTACCTCTCATATCAATGGACTTATGCGATGATAAATTACTCATAGGTATCCCCTCCATATTTTTAATTTATTTCAAGTGCGATAGGCACCGAAAGCAATTACACGTCTTGTAATGGCGCTATGTACTTTACGCTGTTAAATTTCAAATAACAAATCCCAAATTACAAACAATTTCCAAAATCCAAATTCCAAAAAAATGAACTTCTGCCAGACCAGGGATAAAAGGACAATAGTCTTATTTCCAGTGTTTTACATTTTCTTCTCACGTTTTGACATTTGGTCTTTGGTGCTTATTCATCCTTCGGAGTAAACCTACGGAGAATGGATTTGATATTTGAATTTTGTTATTTGTTATTTATGTCATGTGAAAGCAGAAAACGCAGTTACAGACATTGTTAGCAAATTAAGTGTTAAGGACAGTTTATATTACGTACTTTTAACCCCTTTTACCTTTACACTCACTACAGTAGCAAGGATGTCCCGTGCCTCTTCAGTTGTTATTTCCAACTTCTCTGTAATCGAGCTTGCTATCGGATCATTGACCCATTCTTCAACAGGGATGGTCATCTCATCAATTATACTGACTTCACTGAATCCCGCAGCTTTTACTGTATGAAGGTACTCTTCCTTTGTTATGGCACCGGATATACAGTCGATGTATGCATCAATAGATTCCCTTATTTTTTCCGGCAAAGGCCTTGTCAGAACAATATCAGAAACCATTATCCTGCCGCCCGGCTTCAATACCCTGAAGGTCTCCCCAAACACCTTCTGTTTATCCGGTGAAAGATTTATAACACAATTTGAGATAACTACATCTGCTGAATTATCTGCAACAGGCAGATGTTCGATCTCGCCCAGCCTGAACTCAACATTTGAATAGCTGCCCTTTCCCGCATTCTCCCGCGCCTTCTCAAGCATCTCCGGCGTCATATCAATACCAATGACCTTTCCTTTTTTGCCTACTTTATCTGCAGCAAGAAAACAGTCCAGACCCGGACCTGATCCAAGGTCAACAACTATATCACCTTCTTTAAGTGATGCTAATGCTACAGGATTTCCACAGCCAAGTCCGAGATTTGCTCCATCAGGTATGGATCCGAGTTCCTCGTCAGTATATCCTATTTTTTTGCTGATATCCACGGATCTATCAGAAGGGCCGCAGCATGGACTTGATGGACCACAGCATGAACTACCCTGTGTGGCCACTTTTGCATAGCCCTGTCTTACAGATTTTTTTATCTCTTCTTTTTTCATATTACTTTCCTCCAGGGACACATCCTTAATGGATGTGTCCCTCATAGTTGTTTTGCTTACCGGCCCGCTCGTCTTTATTAACAATACAGGCCGGAAAGTCGAGCTATTACTTACCGGATGAACAACAGGACTGGAACCAGTTTTTCATGGACTCCTTTGAACAGCAATTGTCCATCACTTCCCTGACCTTTGATTTTACTTCTTCTCCTTCGACTTCAACACAGTATCCTTTATCAGTTTCACTGACTTTGACATTGCAGCATTCTTTTTTCAATTTTGCTCACCTCCTTTCATTATCTTAAGATTCTATAACTATCGAACTATCATGATAAAAAAAATCACTTTAGAAAATCCTTGATCGAATCAACTACTTCTTTATTGATTTTGCACCGGTACGTCTGTCCTTCCCTCTCACATGTGATCAGCCCTGCATTTTGTAGTTCCTTAAAATGATGTGACACTGTAGACCGGGACAGATTCATGCAGTCACAGATTCTTGTGAATGCCTTTTCCAGCCCTCCTTTGACACTGCAGCATGATTCGCCTTTAAGTTGAAATTCAGATCCGATAACTGCTCCCTCAGGAGAACAGCAGTTCTTATAGATCATCATAAAGATTTTCAACCGCTGCTCATTTGAGAGCGCTTTAAAGATTTTGGAATAATTCGATAGTTCCATGATATTAGAATAATCTAATATAATTCATTTGTCAAGCTTTTTTTTTAGAAAAATTAAATCTCTCAAACCTATTGAAATCATTATATTTTGCTATATAAACACTTGGCTGTTCGGAATTTAATATGAAATATGCTTACGAGATACATATCATTAAATATTATCTACAGCCGGTCTTTTTGATTATGCATATCGCACTTCTGGTTTTTCTGACAATAGCTCTGCCCAGATTGTGAAAGATATAAAAAATGATTCATTATATATGTCAAAGTACTATAAGTTATCTCTTACAAAGTAATGCCCCATACCTCCCCTGCAATCATGATAGCAGCTTAAGGGAATTCCATATAATACCGATAATGGAAACTGTGAAGTGGTAATTAGCATGAAAATATCAGGATTAACAGTGTCATTACTTGTAAGTTGGTTTCAAAATTCTGAAATTAGTATGACTCTCAATAAGAAACCTCTCGACCAGAATTATATAAAAAAATCAGATGAGCCAAAGGGGAAGTTTCATATGAGACTCCAAAAAGATAATAGTCAATGCATCAACACAGATAAAGAACGTATTAATGAGCTGAAAATCCACAACTATCATCATCTCGGCAAGTCCAGCTGCAAAGAACTGCTGAATGTAAGCGATATCGCACTTACATATTTATAAAATAATCGTGACAAATACAACTGAACATAATAAAAATAATATTATAGATTCAATTAAGCGAAGCACAACATACCTCGCCTGGATTGTTGTATTGATACTTATACACCTGCTTGTTGTGAATCTGAAAATAATATTCAATTTACAGCAGCACGCCCCGTCGCTTCAATTAATAATGATGATATCGACTGCTACAGTGCTTGTACTTTTAGGCTTTTATTTGGCCAGAAAAATTTCTCTTAATGCTGTTCATAAATTAATAGAATATAGTAATAAGATCTATGCTCTCCTCATCTCAAAGGAGCAGGAAATAATTAAACGTAAATCAGCGGAGGAAAACCTCGGGAAATCAAATGAAGATCTGTCAAAAACAGTTATAGCATTAGAAGATAACATTGCCAAGTGTAAGCAGTTGGAAGAACAATTATATACGTTATCAATAACCGATGAACTAACGGGGCTTTATAATAGACGAGGCTTCTTTGCATTGGCAGAGCATAGATTAAAACTCGCCAAACGGGAAAAGGAAGGACTCTTGATGCTCTATGGTGATGTGGATAATTTTAAAATTGCTAATGATACTCTGGGTCATAAGGAAGGCGATAGACTATTAGTCGATATTGCCAATCTTCTCAGAGAAACATATCGGGATACGGACATCATAGGTAGACTTGGAGGGGATGAATTTGTAGTTTTCCCAGTAGGTCGCGATAAGAACGAAATTCAGTTAGTTACCGATAGATTAACAAAAAGTATTGACCTCTACAATGCCAAAAAAGACAGTGGGTACAAACTTTCGATAAGTATTGGAATGGCACTTTACGACCCGGAAAATGTTGCTAAATTAGATGGACTGCTTGCTGAGGCGGATAAATTAATGTATGAGCAGAAAAAACGAAATAAAATGATCCTGGCTACAAGTGCCATGCATTAGCTACTAAAAGCGTTTACAGGAATTTTAAAGGCTTTTCTTGACTTGTTGCAGTATATGCGAGACATGTATTCCATATTCCCGGGCATCTCTTCCATTATGTCATCCCAGCTCTCGAGGTATATGTTAGCATTCCTCATCTTTAAAGTCACAGCTGCTTATTCGTAATGTAGATGTATCCTCTGTGTTAAAGTCATGTAAATCAGTCATTACCTGTGTTCTCGACTGGTCGGGCATATGTCCTTGACAGGTATTATCTTCATGATATTATAATATTAATGACAGGTTTTTAAAAAAGTGATGTAAGCTTCATAATTATTTTATGATAAAATTTCTTTTTATTCTGATTTTCTTATTATTAAATGTGAATTTAAATTACGGCGCATCAGGGCAGAGACACGACTTCAATCAAGAGGACTGTATAACATGCCATATAGATGAAAAAAATGATCCGGCAAATATAAAGCGGGCTGTTACAGATTCATGTTCAGGTTGTCACATGAATGTTAATATGGCCTTTAACCATCCAACAGAAAGATACCCATACGCATCCACTGTAGTTCCTGATGACATGCCATTAATGGACGGAAAACTGACCTGTCTTACATGTCATTATGTTCACCCCCGAAAAGGTATCGTTAATGATACTTTTGCAAGAAGATCAATTGCTGACAGCTTTTATTGTATAACGTGCCATAACAATGATAAAAGGGAACATACCGCTGCAGGAAAAGCTCATTTTAACTTGAATACATCCCTGATGAATATGAGTATAGACATGATGTCCAAGCTATGCATTGAATGCCATAACAGAAAAATAAGTGAAAGTAAAACTTACTTTGGCCTGGGGAGATGTGACAGCAAGGTCAATCATCCTGTCGGCATATCTTATACAATAAATAATTCAAGAAAAACAGGTGAATTTCGCCCGGAGACCGCGCTGCATAACAATGTTAACCTTTATAATGGAAAGATGGGCTGCGGTACATGTCATAACATCTATTCACAGTTCAGATATTTACTTGTCATAGATAATGATAAAAGCAGGCTCTGTCTGGAATGTCACATTAAATAGTGTCTGTGTATAAACTGCCTTTTTGTTTTTGTCTTGCCCGAGGTCTGTTGATCGGGAATCCATAATCTGAACCTTCCGGTTTATCTCTTTATTTCCTCGACCGGCATATAACCCGGTCTGCATCGAGGGAGATCAAGGCTGCACCCCTTAAAAAGATAGCATTTCTTTTTACATATTGAAACGAGCATCAGCATAACCGGGACCTCTATCAGAACACCCACTACGGTAGCAAGGGCCGCGCCTGAAGACAGACCGAAAAGCATGGCTGATGTAGCTATGGCAACTTCAAAATGATTTGATGCTCCAATCATTGCTGTTGGAGCTGCGTCCTCATATGAAAGTTTAAACATTCTGGCCAGTACGAAATATCCCAGAATAAATATGAGTATGGTTTGAATAAAAAGAGGTATTGAAATCCAGAGTATGGTAAGGGGATTCTCTGTTATAACCTCTCCCTTAAGTGAAAAGAGAACTACTAATGTAGCAAGCAGGGCAATAATACTGACAGGAGTAAGAAAAGGCAGAAATTTCCGGTTAAACCAGTCCGGTCCTTTATGTCTGATAATCCACTTTCTTGAAAAATAACCTGCGATAAGCGGCAGTGCAACATAGATACCTACTGACAGAAGCATGGTCTTCCATGGAATCGGCATGGAATTTATACCAAGCAGTAAACTTCCCAATGGAGCATATAAGAAAAGCATTGTCAGGGAATTGATCGCTACCATTACCAGAGTATGGCCGTCATTGCCCTTCGCAAGATATCCCCACATGAGCACCATTGCAGTGCAGGGAGCGATTCCCAGCAAAATCGCCCCGGATATATAACTTCTCCACAGCTCTACTTCCTGACCGCCTTTAATGATTTCGGTACCGGGTATAAAATCTTTAAAGAGATACCCGAGGAAAAAGTAGGCGATAGCATACATGGTAAATGGCTTGATTGCCCAGTTAATAAATAAAGTCAAAGCTACCGGTTTAGGAGTCTTAGCTGCACTGACCACTTCTGAAAAGTCGATCTTCACCATAATCGGATACATCATAAAGAATAGGCATATTGCTATGGGGACAGACACCTGGTATATCGACCATGAATCAAGTTTCAATGCCAATCCAGGTGCTGTTTTACCAAGGAATATGCCTGCACCGATGCAGAGCAGGACCCACACTGTCAGGTATCTTTCAAATGCAGACAGTTCTTTTTTTTCAGACATGAATAAACTCTTTTTCTTTGTTTATATTACTAATTGTTTAACGTTCTGTACTACTGTCCCGTCAACCGTACATTGACGGATTACTGAGCCGTCATTCCCGAGGTTTGTTGATCGGGAATCCATGATATGGCGAGCATGGATTCCGGCTCAAAAGAATACCGGAATGACAGGCCAGGCAACCGACAGATTAACCTGACACGATACTAAGATCCAGCTGCATAATTAATCCATCCTCTACAGGATTTCTGTAATAGTTAATCCTCTTCCCCGTTCTTTTGAATCCTGAATTATCATAAAGCGTAATCGCTGCATAATTTGACTCCCTCACCTCAAGTGTAACATACTTTACCCCAGGCTTAAGAGTCCGCAGCAGCTTTATGGATTCAGTCAATAAAAGCCTGCCTACTCCATTTCTCCTGTATTCAGGATTCACAGATATCTTCATAACATGGGTAACATCAAGCAAAGTTCGAATGCATGTATACCCTATAACTGTATCATCCAGCAGAGCAACCTTTAATATTGATTCCTTATTTTCCAGTTCATACTTCAGGGCACTGACAGACCATGGGACAGGATCACATCCGGCTTCCAGCAAATACACGCCGTCAAGGTCATGATCAGACATGTCCCTTATGGTCACTTTTTCCAATTCAGCTCCGCTTCAGACTTTCTGATATAAAACGGGACCAGAGAAACAGGTTCGGAAAGTTCTCCCTGATTATATTTTTCATAAGCGATCTCAGCAACAGTGGATGCTGACGGAGACATTATGGAAGGGGGCGGAAACAGTGCCAGATTTCCGCATTTTTCTTTAATGACATCACCATAACGAGTAATCCCATCACCTATAAATAATGTCTGATCTTTAATTTCATTTATGAGTCTTTCAGGGCTCATAGCTTTCTCCGGCATAATCTTCTCGATACCTTTTCCTTCCCATCTGTATAGACCTGTAAATACTTCATCCTTTCTCGCATCAAGAATGGGACAGATCTGATAGGCACAAAAAGGAACTGTCCGTGCAAATGCATCAAGTGTGGGAACAGAAACAACCGGCTTGCCTGTGGCAAAAGCAAAACCTTTGACTGTACTGAGTCCTATTCTCAGTCCGGTAAAAGACCCGGGGCCTATTGAAACAGCAAATGCATCAACTTCTTCTATGGATATGCGTGAAGACTCAAGGAGCCATTGAATCGACGGCATCAGTCTTTCTGCATGGGCTATCCTGACATTAATCCTGACCTCTCCAACCAGGCCTGATGCATTATCGAAAATAGCAACACTTCCCGCAATGGTTGCTGTCTCAAGGGCAAGTATTTTCATAATGTTTTTTTTGGTTTTTCTCCTGTTTAGCTGCAAAAAAGGGTTCAAGGATTCCAGGATTCAAGAGTTCAAGTGTTTATTCTCCAGTGAATTTATAAGCGCCTTGAGCATCCTTTCCACCTCTGCCAGACCTTTAACTCCATGTAGTTTTTCAGCATTTCACTCGAATCCTCGAATCCTTGACCCCTTGAATCCTTAAGATTATAGTAATTTTTCAGGAGACGATCCTATTTTTTTAAAATACTCTTCAATATCATGATGGTGTTATCACGCAACAAATCCACATTTCCGTTCACCTTGCCCGGGCTTGTCCTGAGGTTGCCGGCGATTATTAAAGACGGCGTTTCATTAACACCATATGACTGTAACATCTTAACTGCTTCAGCAGCAGCAGCAGATTTTTCTCCATCTCTGAGTTTCCTGCTGAAATCAAAACCAAGCCCGATGTTAAGACCGATTCCTTCAAGAACTTCAAGTTTACCTATGTCCTGCTTTTCAATAAACACAGCTTCAAACAGCGCCTTTTTCATCTCTTCTCCCTTGCCTTCATCAACAGCAAGTAAATAGGCCTCTCCCGGCTTTGGCGAACCCTTTCCCCAGTAAATAGGCACTGTCTTCCATCTTATTTTTTTTGGAAAGTTCCCTTTTATAACTGGAATAGACCTTTCAAAATGATAACAGTGTCCGCAATAGAAGCTGAGGAATTCGATGATCTCAACCTGTTTTCCGTCATATGTAAATTCCTTTCCCTGCACTTTGTCATATACGCCGATAATGGATATTTCATCACCGGCAAGGGACAAAGATGAAGGTAATATCATCAAAGTAATAACAATAAATATGAATCTGTTCAGCATTAAAAAACCTCCTTATTCGTGTTTAATTTTATCTACATACTTTTGATATTCAAACTCAGGGCTGTTTGCCCTGGTATGGCACTTTAGGCAAACAGACTCTGAAATCGGCCTCATTTTTGAAAA
Organism: Thermodesulfovibrionia bacterium; assembly: GCA_945788685.1. Classification (GTDB taxonomy): domain Bacteria; phylum Nitrospirota; class Thermodesulfovibrionia; order UBA6902; family UBA6902; genus CALZJD01. Next base: position 20,373 of record CALZMZ010000032.1, read on the forward strand.
GTCTTCAATATGCTCCCTGTTCAGTCCATGACATGCTTCGCACTGTACATTGGCAAGTTCAGGCGTGGCTTCCATACTGAAAAAGCCTCCTTTTTCTCCAAATCCTATAACATGACAGATGATGCATTCAGGATCTGATTCCTTGCCAACCTCTTCCAGACTTTCATAAGCATGAGCATGACGGGTCTTTTCCCAGCTCTCAATAAAGGGTTGATGACATTCAACACATCCGGACACTCCAAGGTACGTTGTACCCGGCAGGGGCTTGAGAGATTCCTTATAAAACCTTGCAACCTTAACATCGTAATCATCCAGGATCTTGCGCACCCTTTTATCTTCATCAATCTCATTACCCAGAGGGACCCATTCATGACGTGAACTTAATACCTCCCCCGTTTGATTGACTTTCAAAGTAAGCACACCAAATTTTTCACCCTTTGGATAGCCCGATAAAATCAGTGTATTATCAACCTGTAAAGGCTCTTCCATAGTCTCACCTGAGGAACTGATTATAACATCCCATCCCGGTATGCCTGAAGCTGCTGAAACAGGATGGTTGGTCAGGAGTATGTTTAACTTACCATCCGGACAGTCTTCAGGATCAACACTGACATTAATGTCCAACAGATCCTTTTTTATTACAGCAGTTTCTTTCGCATATGGCCCGAAAGATACAGTTGGAACTGATTGTTTCTTTAAAAGGGGATTAACAAAATCATCTGCAACAGCATCTTCGTCTGGTAATAAAGCTACTGCATCATATTTCAGAATAGCGAATGACTTTATCATGGCATCAGCTTTTAATCGTCCCTGGGGAGATTCCGCGGCCAGGAAATTTCCAGCATCAATCAGTATATAAGGCAAAAGACTGTCACTGTGATCATTAAGAAATCCGGAAAATCTTGCAAGGCCCCCAAAATCCGACTGAGGAGAGCAGCCGCATGGTTCCAGCTCACCTTCCAGGGCTCCTGTATAAATAATATTGATCTTTAGTTCCTCTCCATAAATTGAAGGAGCAGAAATCAGGATAATGGTCAGCAATGTAAACAGCAGGACGAATTTCATGTTTAATAATTACAAACTTATTTTAACAATAAAAAGTTTACACAAATATTGCCTGATAAATACAGGGCAATGCATTATTTGGTTTGACATTAGTATAATTTATTTATTACACTTGATCAAGTGTTCAAGTATTCAATGGAGGTCTTAATATGTCTGTAAGAAATCAACAGGACATATGTGAAGTCAAATCTGTAGATAAAGCAAAAGTCAAGACAGTTCTTAAAAATATGCTGACTGACGATGAAGCCCGAAATTTATCAGATACATTCAGTATACTCGCTGACCCTACGCGCTCAAAAATAATATACGCACTTTTAATAGCAGAACTATGCGTATGTGATCTTGCAGGCATACTGGATATGAGCGTCTCGGCAGTGTCGCATCAGTTGAGACTGTTAAGGAATATGCGGCTGGTGAAGTTCAGGAAAGAGGCTAAAATGGTCTACTACTCACTTGACGATAAGCATATCAGCACACTGTTTAATGAGGGGCTGAAACATATAAGGGAGTAAGGGTGAACGGCCGTTCGCCCCTACAGCACAGGTTCATGCAAAATACAAAACTTCAGATTCTAAACAATACCTGCGAGGAAGAACAGAGCTGTTCCTGCTGTGCTGTTGATTTCTTTGAAGAGAAACCTCCTCTCTGGAAACAAAAGCAGATTATTACTGCATCAGTTGCCGGGGTCTTACTCATCACCGGTCTTGTCCTCGAGTTTATGTCGGGTCTTCATTTCCTCTCCCAGGTCTTATTTGCATCGGTCATTGTTGTGGCCGGAAGAAATATAATAAGAAAGGCCGGCAGATCAATCATCAACAGACATCTGGACATGAACTGCCTTATGAGTATTGCGGCCATTGGCGCGTTCCTGATTGGTCATGGGGAAGAAGGCGCAGCAGTAATTTTTCTTTTTTTCATAGCGGAATTTCTTGAGGAGTACGCAGCAGACAGTGCAAAAAAGTCCATAGGAGATTTAATACACCTTGCCCCGGAGACAGCACATGTTAAAAGGGACGGATCTGAAACAGTACTTCATGTTCATGATATTACCAAAGATGATATTGTCATAATACGACCCGGAGAAAAAATCCCTCTTGATGGTCTGGTGAGCTCCGGTCATTCCAGCATCAATGAAGCCCCGATAACAGGAGAGTCAGTCCCTGTTAACAAGTCAGAAGGAGACAAAGTATACGCAGGAACTCTTAATGAAAACGGGTATCTTGAAATTTCGGTCACGAGAAAATCGGATGAAACAGTACTTTCCCGGATCATTAAGCTGGTTGAGCAGGCTGAGCGCAAAAAATCTGATACTGAAAGATATATTGACAAATTTGCCCATGTTTATACGCCTGCAGTAATCAGCCTGGCGTTTGCCATTTTTCTGGTACCAACTTTAGTTATGGGACTTGACTGGGAGACATGGTTTTACCGTTCACTGATACTTCTTGTTGTGTCCTGCCCATGTGCTCTTTCCATTTCAACGCCGGTCGCCATGGTCTCAGCCATAACAGGAGCGGCACGACAGGGTGTATTAATCAAGGGCGGCACTTTTCTTGAAGAATTAAGCAAGGTCAGGACATTTACTTTTGATAAGACCGGAACATTAACTAAAGGCAAGCTCGAGATTTCTGATATTATCGGCCTGAACAGTCACCCGGAATCTGAAGTCCTGTCTATAGCAGCTTCGCTTGAGGCTAATTCAAAACACCCAATAGCCATGGCGGTCACAAATGAAGCCCGGCAAAGAAACATTGAACTCAGAAAAACAGATCGTTTCAAATCAATACAGGGGCTCGGATTGGAGGCCTTTATCAATGGCCGGAAATATTTCCTGGGTAACAGAACATATTTTAACAATATGGGCATATCCCTCCCGGAAGAAATGGCAGAACTTGAAAAGCAGGGAAAAACTTCGATTTTTATTTCTGAAGAAAGTGTCCCTGTAGGAATAGTGGCGCTGGGTGACATCATGCGTGCAAAAGCCCCTGGCATGATCAGCAATCTGAAAAAAATGAATATCAGAACAGAAATGCTCACAGGCGATAACAGCGAAGTTGCCGGCTCTCTGGCCGAGGTGCTGAAAATAGATCATTATCATGCCGGATTATTACCCGAAGACAAAGTAAAAGTTGTCGAGGATCTGTCCGCCAGATATGGCCATGTGGCTATGGTCGGTGATGGGGTAAATGATGCGCCTTCCCTTGCTACAGCAAATGTCGGCATTGCAATGGGGACAATCGGTTCAGATGTGGCGATCGAAACTGCAGATATCGCCCTTATGCATGATGACCTGTCCAGGATAGACTATATACTACTGTTAAGCAGAAAAACCATGAACATTGTAAAGCAGAATATTACCGTATCGCTCTTTATAAAAGGGAGTCTGACTGTTATGGCATTGCTGGGCTGGATCAATCTTTGGATAGCCGTCGGAATAGGTGATATGGGTCTTAGCCTGGCAGTCATTCTAAATGCAATGAGATTAATGAAAATCAGAGTTTAATACCTCGACCAGCAATACATAATTCTGCTTTCGCGGGTATGACGAACGTGGCAAGCCACGGGGTATTAACCCCTCAGATAAAATAAATCGCCCGCTTTCAATGTCAGGAACTGCTACTCCTTAAGAGTTCATAAGTTCTTCATATTAAAGTGTAAACTATCTTTTGTGCATTGACTTCACAAGCAGCTACAGGCTATATTTATCGCTGGAGGTTTTTTTGGAAGAAAAAGAAAAGAGAGACATATTTGAATCAGCATGGAAGTTTCTTGCGTCTGTTAAACTTGCCATTTATACATTAATAGTAATAGCACTTTCATCCATTGTCGGTACAATCGTAGAACAGGGGGCTGAGCCTGCCAAAAACATAGCTTTACTTGCAAAGTTCTTCGGAGATAATGCGGCGCCTACTGTATACAACATTTTTGCATCTATGGGTTTTATGGATATGTACGGGTCGTGGTGGTTTACTGCTTTCCTGGTTATATTCAGCATCAATCTCATAGTATGCTCTATCGACAGGTTTCCCAAGACATGGCGGTCCATAAATAAACCCCAAAAGCCATTACCGGAAAACTCCATTAAATCTCTGCCTGTCAGAAAAGAGATAAAAGCAAAGACCACTCTCAACGTCGCTAAAGATGAGTTTATGAACGCTCTGAAATCTTCCAGGTATAAAGTGTTTGAGGCCTCTGAAGACAATTCTGTTCAGCTGTATACACAGAAGAACAAATATGCAAAATTAACTGTATATGTTGTCCATCTGAGTATTATCCTTATATTCATCGGAGCTGTTATAGGTGCAAAATACGGATTCAAGGGTTACGTGAATATCATCGAAGGCAGGACAACAAATGTGGCATACCTTTCTCCCAGTGAGCCCTATCCTCTGGGATTTACCGTAAAGTGCAACTGGTACGAGACAGAATATTATGGTACCTCATCTACGCCAAGAGAATTCATGAGCGAACTTGTTATTATTGATAATGGCCGGGAAGTGATAAAAAAGGTGATAGAAGTCAATAATCCCCTCAAGTACAAGGGTATCACTTTTTTTCAATCCAGTTATGGAACACTGAATGGAGTTATGGAGGACTTTGTGATTTCAGATACAGAGTCAAAACGTCAAACCACCCTGCAGCCGAAATTGACGAAATTCCCCAATCAGATAGGCAGCTTTATTGTGAGAGTAATACCGTTAAATGGCCAGGAAAACACGCTCTGGCTCAGACGGGGGGACTCTTTTGATATCCCCGGCACTGATATAAGGGGAACGGTAGTAGGTTTCTCTCCTACGCTGGATCGGGACAGGATGACCGGTGCGCTTGGAACAAATGAATATTACAAGGACCAGATGCTGAACCCGGCTGTTGCTATTGAAGTTGAGTCCCCGGGAAGAAAACCATTCGTAGGATGGTATATTAAGGGCGACCCCACCTGGATAGTACCTGAAGGCGGTCATGAGCTGGAATTTATGGATTTCCGCGGTGTCCAGTACACAGGACTTCAGGTTGCAAGGGACCCGGGAGTATGGATTGTTTATATCGCATGTATTTTAATGGGGATCAGCCTGTATCTCTGTTTCTTTATCAGCAATAAGAAACTGTGGATCAATATAGCCCATGAATCACCGGGGAAAAAAGGCCCTGTAAAAATAACGGTTGGCGGAACAACCAACAGGAACAAACTGAATTTTGAAAAAGAAATTGATACGCTCGTATCACATGCATCTGATACAATTGAAGGAAGGAGTAAGAAATGACGAGCTCTAGCTTTTTTGATATTTCAGCAGGAGCTTATATCGCTGCTGTTATTACGTATGTAATTTTTCTTGTAACCAGAAACAGGACTATAGGTATAGTTGCCACTACTGTGACGTGCTTCGGTTTTGTGAGCCAGAGCATTGCCCTTGTCATTCGCTGGGTCAATTCATATTATTTCTGGATGGAGGCACACACGACTTCAGGATTAGTTGAAGGTATTTTACGGGGAGCTCCGTTAAGAAATCTTTACGAGTCTTTAGTATTTTTTATATGGTGCACCATCCTTATCCATTTAATAACAGAATTCAAATATAAAAACCGCTCTCTCGGGGCATTTGTGACTCCGATCGCTGCACTTGCTCTGCTGTTTATAGACGTCTCAGGTGTGTCAAAGGAGATTGAACCGCTTATCCCGGCGTTACAATCCAACTGGCTGCTGTTCCATGTCTTCCTGAGTTTTATAGGATACGCTGCCTTTGCAGTATCTTTCGGGGCTGCTTCTGCATACCTTGTGATGGTCACTGAAAAGAAGACTGAAAAGACATATATCTTCTGGAGTGTCATTTCGGGAATTTTCCTGCTTGTCCTTGTGGGGATGTGCATTGATTTCCTCAGCCTTACTACATTAGAGCGGGGAGAAATGATCCGGAACCATTTCCTTAAGTCCACCATCAGGAGTTCATCACCGGCTTCGGTAATTGCCAGCTGGATCGTATCAATAGTTGTAATCTTTTTAATCTGGCGTTTCGGGTTAGGCCTGAAGAAAGTCTTTTCAAGCCTTAACATGTCACCAGCCATGCTTGATGACATTGCCTATAAAAGCATTGCTATTGGGTTCCCCCTGTTCACAATCGGCGGATTAATAATGGGCGCCATATGGGCAAACAGCGCCTGGGGTAAATACTGGACCTGGGACCCGAAAGAAACATGGTCTCTCATTACATGGTTTGTCTATGCACTCTATCTTCATGCAAGGTTTGTAGGAGGATGGAGAGGAAAGAGGGTTGCCATTCTCTCGGTTGTCGGGTTTATAGCTGTTATCTTCACATACCTTGGAGTCAATCTTGTTCTCTCAGGCCTTCATGCCTATGGTAGCGGTTAATGATTTTAATAAATATAAATCAAAAAGGCACGGAGAATACTCTGTGCCTTTTTTAGTATCTGCTCACAATACACCAAATTACCAAGCCTCGATATTATTCATACATAAAATGACTTTTATTATGAACCTGAAATTGCAGACTTTATCTGCAAGTCAATGATCCTCAAATAGTCTGATTTTTTAAGTATTTATCAGATTTATCAACGAAATGGGGTGAGACTGGCTTCTGTTGACTTTCCCCCCAGGCAGTAAAGTCACACTGCTCTGAATAATATTGACTGTCGCATGTTATCAACGATATCAATTATGCTTTGATTTGCAATATTTCTTTCCGTATGACTTAAATGAATTTCTACCATTGTATCGACATATTACACACAGTTTAATTTTAACGAATGGCAATATGACAAATAAAGAAAAAACAAAAGCACAACTCATTAATCAATCAAATAAGGTAAGGCGACAAAATTCTGAATTAAAAAGTCCATGCCGGGAAGTACCCCAAAACCTGCCAGAGTCAGAGTGTATCAAAAAAATTGAAAGGTTGGAATTATTACTGAATAACGGTCCTGCTGTAATTTATGCCTGTAAGTATGGTGGAAACTGGGCAGCTACATATATAAGTGAAAATATCAAAGAAGTATTTGGCTATGAGGCAAGTGAATTTATTGATCATTCAGATAAGTGGGTAGATAGCATGCATCCTGAGGATAAGGAGCGGGTCATTGCCGATCTGGATAACTTACTGAAGAATGACGGTCATTCCCATGAAGTGAGAAGCTTCGGGAAAGCGAGGACAAATATCGGCAGCTTTTCAATAATGTAGTAGATGCTATCGTAATTATTGATGCAGAAACGTACCGGTGTATAGATGTAAATAAAACTGCTTTACATCTTTATGGATATAGCAAGGAAGAATTTCTGCAATTAAAGCTTACAGATATTTCAGCAGAGGTAGATAAAACAGTCGAGGCTGTTGCCAGAATACATGAAGGAAACATTGTACCAATTCCCCTTCGCTATCACAGGAAAAAAGATGGTACAACATTTCCCGTAGAGATATCACCGGGGTTTTTTGTGTTAGGGAATCGTAAACTGATCTGCGGAATCATTAGAGACATCACTGAACGCAAAAGGGCAGATGAAGAACTGTTAGAGTCTGAGAGAAAGCTGAAAATTCATGGAAAACAACTTGAGGAAATCAATACTGCCTTAAAAGTTCTGTTATCGCAGCGGGAGAAGGACAAGTCAGAAATGGAAGAGAATATTTTATCCAACGTGAAACAGTTGGTTCAGCCATACATATCAAAATTAAAGAAAAACAGGTCCATGTCAGAGGACCTTGCTTATCTGAATATCCTGGAATCAAATCTGAATGAGATTATTTCTCCTTTTTCATTTACGTTGTCATCTACATATTTAGGTCTAACGCCAAAAGAGATACAGGTAGCTGACCTTATAAAGGACGGCAAACAGGACAAGGATATAGTGGAAATTTTAAACATATCTCAAACAACGGTCAAAAGTCACCGGCAAAACATAAGGAAAAAACTGGGGATTTACAGTAAAAGAGTCAACCTGAAGACGTATCTTACGTCCATAACAAAATAACTATTTTTCACCCTCCTTTTATCCTCCATTAACAGGACTACACATCTACCTGAATATGATTTAGATTAATTATATAGATGATTTTAATAGAGGCATCTGTCCTTTTGAGGACACATGTCTACGAGGAAAAGATGACAAGGAGGAAAAAAATGAAACATGTATTGATACATATTATGGTTCTGTTTCATCTTGTTGTTTTGTTGCATGGCAGTGCAGCGGCAATGCCTCAGCAGGTCACTTACGATGAGGTTGAAAATACATTACCACACCTGGATAAGGAGCTGGGGAGAATATATTTTTATCGCGTATCATCTCAACCCTTAATAAAGGATAAGACAAGTCCGCCGGGGGTCTGGTTAAACCATCAGATTGTCGGCAGATCTATTTCAGGAGGGTTCTTTTTTGTCGATGTGTGCGTCGGAGAACATGTTGTTGATATATCAAACTCGGGGGAAACGATAAAGCTTAACGTGTCACCCGGAGAAATTGCATATGTTGAGGCTGTTGAGCATTCTTTTAACGATGTG
>CALZMZ010000033.1 GCA_945788685.1 Thermodesulfovibrionia bacterium
CTTTCCGGCTTCAGTAAGGACTTCCTCTTCTGTATTGAATGCAAAGCCCACAGGACTTACACGCATGGCAGAGCCATTGCCCCAACTGTTGTATGGCTGCGGATTTTCTGAGTAAAGCCACTGGATAAAAGAACCGCCGTATCCGGCATTCGGGTATTTTCTGCCGATCTTTCTTATGGAATCCTTATATGAGTGTCCTGCGAGAATCGCATCTGCTACTGCCACTGTCAGAACAGTATCATCAGTGAAACGGCAATCAGGACCAAAAAGCGGGAAGTCTCTGGTTTTGATCGGTCGTTGTTCATATATTGATCCGATGATGTCTCCGGCAATGGCTCCCAGCATACTATCCTTTTCGTTGCATTATGATAAACGTCACATTTTTTAAAATTTAACATTAACTTAAAGACACTTCACAGTTTCAACGTCTGTATCAGTCAACCCGGATGAAAAAAGTATAACACGGGACAGCATTAGTCCACATTATTCATACGATCAGGGAGATACGTCTTTAAAAAAATTATGGGAGCAGCTTTAGCAGAATATCCCTGGAATACACTTTGTATGTTGATCAACGCCGGAGAATGATAATATTTCATCAGCATCGTGCCGTATTCAAAACTTTTTTTAAAGACTTATTTCCTGACCCAAATATTTGTGAATAATGCGGGTTAGAAATTTAATACGATACGTCGTTTGACAACAACGATTTTGTGCCTCTCCGATTATAAAAGTATAATGTTTATTAATTGTGCAGCCTTGAATTTCATGATACATAATAGGAGATGAAACTTATCGATCGATTGCATGCATGTCTGAAACTTGAAACACTTGCAGAGGAAATTTATATGTCATTGTGCAATACATTTCCGGAGGGGTCTAAATTATTTCAGCAGCTGGCAGAAGAAGAAGCAAGACATGCAGATATCCTCACGATCAGCGCCGGTTTTAACAAGCTTGATGAGTTGCCCAACAGGATCGTACCGGATTCGATGGAGCCGATTGAAAAATCACTTCAAATAGCACAGGACTTAAGCAATAAAATACATGACACGTCAATTTCGTTAAAGACTGCTTTGGAAATGAGCCTGAATCTCGAGAGAGCACTTGCAGAGAACTATTTCAACGAAATCATGTCAAAAGAGAGCGGCTACGAAATTATTTCTTATCTGCAGCAGTTTTATAAGGATGAAATGTCACATGCTGACAGAATAATAGAATACATGATTGACAGAGGATACAGTAATCAAGTAACGGTTGACGATAATAAAAGACAGGAATGATACGGGATTATCTCATGAAATGAAGAAGTCAATATGATAGTAGTCTGCAGAAGGGAGAGGTAAGAAGAAAGTCAGAATGAGCCCCACGTTTCAAAATCAAGAGTCTGTGATTTCGATGCAAGGTACTTTAATATCCCTTTCAGAACTTTTTTTATTGCTTCTCCGGGTTGGTAAAAGCGTACTCCAACATGCATCATTTTTTCCTCTTTTAACGGTCTAAGCCAGCAAACTTCAACTTCCGTATAAACAGGTTGTACAAAAATCGGAAAATCTATCTCAACAACCAGAATGTCACCCGGCAGTACTTTATGCGATTTATTATCAGACCTGATTATAAACCCCATTCCACCTTCACTGATATCAAGTAACGGGACCTGGTCTGAGCGCTTCAGGGCATAGTCCATCGGGGGAACTTCGGTATAGGTCACTCTGTAATTGACCTTATCACTTTTTTTTGTCAGCGAATCAGGCAAGGTGCTGCTATACCTGCTTTCCGGAATAATGGTCCTCTTATTTTTACGGCTCTCCCGGACAGATGGCTCTGGAATAACAAACGTGTCCTTGCAGCGCGGACAGTTAACAACAACATTAGATTTCTGCACCTTGCCTTTAAGGACTTTTCCACATTTTTCACATCGAATTATTATATATGTCATGGTTTTTATCTTTTAAATTACACCATCATTGAGATGATGCGAAACACATAATGTTTCAGTTTTCAGTTATTTCCTTATTAAGCTCTGTCTCCTAGGCCATAAACTTTTTTATATCACTGTCAAGTTCCCGGGTCTTTTTTAATTGAAGTGCAATATATGACCTCTGCAGTATGGAAGCGATTTCTGAAGCTATTTTACTCAGGAGATCCATATCCGATTCTGAAAAAGGCATGCCATCTTTCCGGTTATTCACATTGATGACACCAATAACATCACCCTGGGACACCAGAGGGACACTTAATAGTGAATTGGTACGAAAATTGTGTTTTTTCGGCACATGACTTATCAAATGTCTTTCAGATGAGAGGTCTTTTATTAACAGTGGCCGGGTCCCCATTGCAACATGCCCTGCAATCCCCTCCCCGATGGGTACTTTGACTTTGCTGATATCAATGTCATATTTACCTATAGCCTTTTTTATCTGAAGAGATTTTTTATCTTCATCGATAATCATAAGGGAGCATCGATCAACCTGCAAATTTTGCTGAATCAGATTGAGGATGGCCTCAAGGAGTTTATCTTCATTTCTTATACTGCTGAGTTTACTGCCAATCTCATATAACAGCTCAAGAGATTTTGCTTTATCCTTTAACTGCTCGGTTTCTGCATTACATTCAAAAAGGAGACTGATCTGGTCAAGAAAAACAGCGATAACTTCTTCCTTCATTCTGTCATCCAGAGAAAATGATTTGTCATATTCACAGAATATCACACCGTAGACTTTGCCAATAGCCCTGACAGGGACTGCGGCAACGAACTTATCATGAAAGTCATATTGTCCTTTTCTCGTATGAACAGTTATTGCAGGTGATGGAGCAGCGGTAAGTTCTGTTCCTTCTGTTTTCAAAAGGTCAAGGCCTCCTGTATCCAGAAAACTTCCGCTATATCTGCTGCTTTCCTTGCCTGAAGAAGCCCGGTACATTAAGCGGTCAGTTTTCAGGTTCTTTATAAAAAGAGTTGTTTCCCTGGACATGGACAGACTCTTGAAATAGTGACATATCAGTTCACCTTTCTGTTTCTCTGTCATGTCCCCTCTTAACTGCATAAGAATATTGTGTATCTCCTGGAAACTTTTAAGCTGCTGTTTCAGTATTTCATTTTCTTTTTTCATAGCACTGTCCATACATCCTCTCTATTCAATAAACACCGGCAATGTCAAGCCAAAAATATACTGTTGGGAAAATGCAATTATCAGGGGAATAGTAATCATGACCAGCAAAGTCCCTATAAGTACCATGGAGGCCGCCTTTTCAGGGCAGTCATCAAATTTTTCATTCAGCAGAAAGCTTGCGATAGGAGCAGGCATAGCTGACATCAGGATGATAATAGATTCTGTTGTTCTGACATCTGTAAACAGAACGAGGTCATAACCCTGTTCTATGGGTGCCAGACCGATATAGCGATAGAAGACTATCAGACCAAAAGCGATTGCCGGTCCGAGTACAATACGCATACTCGCACCTGCCATGCCATGCTTTAAATCAGCAACTCTGGTCCTTTTCAGCGAATATCCCAGGCTGATAATGAGCATGGGAATAGCCCCTTTACCAAGTATATCGATGCCGTCACCAATCATCGAAAAATACTTTGTAACACCTGTTACCTGGAAGGGGACCGTGGCAACAATAACACCAAAAATGGCAGCATACAGATGCGGTATCTTGAAAAATTCTTTAAAGTTGGTCTGTCTGCTAACAAGAAAAACACCCATGGAGTACATAAACAGAACATTAATAAGGTGAAAGATGATCGCCTTTGCCAGTCCTTCATTTCCGTAGAGGAAGAATGCCATAGGCAGTGCTATGTTACCTGTAGCCATAAAAATGATTGGTAGATAAAATCCTCCGCCCTTGATATCTGCAATCTTCATATAAATCCACGTAATAGCCATGAGAGAGAATATCAGCACGACTACGGAGAACCCTATCATCAGAAACTCCTGAAAATGAAAGGACCTCCTTGCCAGTGATGAAAACACGAGGCAGGGTGAAAATATATAATAAATAAGATTTGCGATGCTCTTCAAATCCAGTGTGTTGTCCTTCACCGAATAGATATATCCGAGAAAGACAATTGCAAAAGAAGGAAGTACCGCCTGTATAATCGAAAAGAAATCCAGAGTCATTGTCTTTTTATCCGTTTCTGGTTAAGCAGCATTGATATTATTATGTAGCCTGTTATGTCCATAATGTATTCTTCATTGTGTTCAATCCATCTTCCGTTTCTGTAAATTACCTCACCACTGTTGAAATTCTTAACATCTGTATGGGGACGTTCACACCAATGTCTTTAGCGGTCGAGAGGTTTACCGTCATGTGCAGGCGTTTTAATGTGCTTGAAGCAACGTTGTTCGGATGTTCTCCGCGAAGAATAGCCAGCGCCTTGTATGCTGCAAGTTTCCCAAGGTCATAATAATTGGGGCCAAGACCGAGAAATGCTCCATTTTCACCCACCATGGCCGGAATCGTAACAATAGAAGGAATCTTATGTTTATTAAGAGGTGGAATAATTTCATCTGCGCTTGCCTTCACCAGTGAGTCCTGGGGCAGAAGTACTGCATCAACTTTCTCGTTAACAAGAGTTGCGATTACTTCATCGATCTTATCAACGCTGAAGATGGGAGCATCTACCATTTTATAGTTAAATTTATCCTGCAGCATTTCAAGTTCGTCACGCTGGATTTTTGAGTTCGCTTCTTTTGGATTGTATACAAATCCCAGTCTGCCGATATACATGACATTGGAAAGTGTGTTAAATGCACTCCCCATGGGGACTGCATTGGAAGCCCCCGTGATATTACTTCCTGAATGGTCCCAGTCGTCTATAATCCCGGCTTTGACAGGTCGGGAAACGATGTTGAACACGATCGGAGTATCCTTTACTTTGGCCTGCAGTGTCTTTGTGACAGTCGTGCCAAAAGAGTAAATTAACTGATATTGACTTGTATCAAGATTATTTATTATGTCTGCAAGCATCTTTTTATCCTGATTTGCATCGAATACTGTATATTTAAATTCATATTCCTCAGATTCCTTGAGTTGCGTCTGAAAACCATGTTCAGCTTCCGTCATCCCTCTCCAGAGTACCATTGCTATGTGGACCTGTTCACGTGCCCATGATGGTGCAACACTTGCAAAAATTAAAATTACCGCCAAAACTACTGAATACATCTTTGATCTTTTTTTCATTTTTTTCTCCTTTTTCATTATATGATTTATAGATATCAGGATATATCTATTTCTTTTTTCTCTTCTTCAGGCTTTTTTTCTGATGCGTTAAGACTGTCCAGATGGCTGAAGAGCGCCTTCACACAATCGGGATCAAACTGCTTGCCTGATCCGTTTCTCAGTTCATTTAAGACATCTTCATGTTCAAGCGCTTTACGATATGGCCTGTGTGAAGACATGGCATCAAAGGCATCAGCCACTGCCATCACTCTTGCGCCTATATGGATTTCTTCTTTCTTCAGTTTTTTGGGATATCCCTGTCCGTCATACCTCTCATGATGTTGACTTACTATCAGTCCTGCTTCCTGCAGGGAGGATATTGCCTTTATAATTGTTCCACTGATTTCAGGATGCTTTCTGACCTCCTCAAGTTCTTCCGGATTCAGCAGACCTCCCTTAAGCAGCACATCGTCCCGAATGCCGATTTTACCGATGTCATGCAGAATTGCAGCGTCCCTGATGACCTTCATCATTGAACTGTCAACTCCAAGCTGATGAGCAATTCCTTCAGAGTAATTCATCACACGAACAGAATGCCCTTTTGTATATGTATCTCTTGCTTCCAGCGCCATAATGAGGGCACTTACCGTGTCAAAGTAGCTTTGTTCCAACTTTTTTCGATTCTGCTGGTTATGTATTGCTATTGATGCAGTATTTGCAATAAAAGAGAGGGTCTTCAGGTCCTGTTCGCTGAATGCCTGGTTTTTTTCCTTGTTCGTTACATTTATGACACCAAGCGGAACATCATAGGACGTAAGTTCTGCACAGATCATCGGTGTGCTTATGAAAGACTTGAATTCATTATTTATTTTATTTGTTAACCAAGGAATTTCATCTATATTTTTTACCAGTATGGGTTTCCTGTCTTTAAGTACCCGTCCGGCAATGTTTTCTCCAATCTTAATTCGAACGCTCTGTATAAAATCCTCTGGTACACCAATACCGGCCCTTATGCTCAATTCTCCATCTTCAACAAGAAGAATGGATATTCTTTCGCAACTGAGCGTTTTTTCTATAAAGGATATGGTGTGCTCCAGTGTCTCATCAAGGTTCTGCAGGATACTGAGCGAATTACTGAACTGGTAAAGATCAAGGATCATCTGCTGTTGTATATCAACGGTACTTTTCAGATCAAACTCACTTAACAGCCGCTTAAGGGTAAAAACAAAGTCTTCAATATCGTTGACCGGTTTTGTGAGGTATTTGTCAAGGACGTTTTCATTAATGGCGACAATGGCAGAATCCATGCCGGCATAACCGGTGAGAAGCACCCTCATTGATCTGGGGGATATCTTCATTGCCTCTTTCAGGAAATCAATCCCTTTCATGTTCGGCATCATCTGGTCAGTCACCAGGAGCGCTATTTCTTCCTTGTCTTCGACAAGTTCCCTGATCATTTCAAGCGTTTCATAGGGATTGTCCATAAAAAGAATGGTGCAGTTCGGTTTGTCACGGAACTTTAATGGCAAAGATATCTTGAGTGAGTTCAGGAAATCCCTGTCGTCATCAAGGCATATGATGAATGATTCATTGCCGTTTTTATACGCTTGTTTTGTCATGATCTTTCAGTAATACCTCTGTCCTGTTTTTGCCCTTCTCCTTCGCACGATACATAGCTGTATCGGTCCGGTCTATCAGTTTTTCAATGCTGTCGTTTTCACCGGGAGCATATCTGCTCAACCCGATACTTACACCGAGTTGGATGTCATTGGGGAATTTACTTTCACTTATCCCAACGCGAATTCGCTCTAAAACTTCAACAATTTCATCAAGTCCCCCTTCATTGATAAGCAATGCTATTTCTTCACCTCCGAAACGGGCCACCACATCTGATTTCCTTGAGAGATTTTTGCACAGAGAACCAAGTTGAGCAAGAACTTCATCACCGATTCTATGTCCGTGGGTATCGTTGACAGCTTTGAAATCATCTGCATCCATAAGGGACAGGTAGAACGGGACTCCATTACGTTCACTGAAATGATGTTCTTTTTTTAGAAACTCCATGAATATGTGTTTGTTATACAGACCGGTCAGACCGTCAATAAGTGCAAGCTTCTGGGTTTTCTGATACAGCCTTGCATTCAGAATATTAATTCCCAGTATATTCCTGATCAGCGAAGCAGCATAGGCAACAATATCTTTACTCCCCATATCAACAATATTTCCCATATTAAGTACGCCCTTTATACCTTCAGCATGACCAAAGATATTATCTGAAGGATGATCACCTCCTATGAGAAAGGGAATGATTATGCATGATTTGCCAAGACATTCCTTATTCAGAAAATCATAGGAAGCCCCATTGATTTCAGGAAGAACAATTGTTCTGTTCTCTTTTAATGCAACCACCATTGGAGACTGATCATCATCGTTTATAGCTTTCCTGTAGGTTTCGCTGAGATAATTGCTTTTTACCATTTGAAGGGTCTGTGTCTCCTCTTTTAAAAGAAACAACGAGGCATATTGTGCGCCGAAAACTTCAGGTATTTTTGCAATAATAAGGTCAAGCACTTCATCCAGATCAAGTTTTCTCAGTCCCTGGGCCAGATATGCAATCTTTTCTGCAGCCATATGCATGTTCCGTATTTTTTCGTTTTTAACTTCCAGTTCTCTCACGTATCGCTTTATTTCTTCTTCAGCTCTTTCCTTTTCCTCCCTGAAATGGAAGGTTTTAATAGCGTTCTTTATGAGGGATGCAAAATTATCATAGTCTGCTATCGGTTTTGATACATATTGATCGAGAATACTGTTATTGATGGCATATTTGGCTGATTCCAGCGAAGCATATCCGGTCAGCAGCACTTTAAATGTATTGGGAATAAACTCATTGGTCTGCTCCATGAGTTCTATCCCGGTCATCACCGGCATCTGCTGGTCACTTATGATCACGGCAATTTTTTCAGACTCGCCAGTCAGTTCCCGGGCAAAGGTCAGCGCCTCGTCGGGATCACTCATAAAGTGGGTCTCAATTTCCATGCCGTTCCCATCTTCATGAATCTGCTTTGATACGGCCATATTCATGGACCGGAGAAAGTCCTGGTCATCGTCTACAAAAAATAAGTGATATATGTTATTGCTCATTTGTCCCTGCTTCCTTTCCGTTTTCTTTAGGCAATTTTACAGTTATGGTAGTTTTACCGGAAACACTGTCAACCAGAACATCCCCTTTATGCTTTTTTACAATGCCTGTGACTATGGAGAGACCAAGTCCGGTGCCTTTTCCTATTCCTTTTGTTGTAAAGAAGGGGTCAAACATCCTGTTGACATTTTCTTCTGATATGCCAACCCCGTAATCAGTAATGCTTACATTAACCCAGTCATGGTCTTCATCTGTTTCGATCTTGATTTTCCCCTTTTCGTCCGGTCCTTTTATCTCCATAATTGCGTCATGGGCATTTGACAGGAGGTTTGTCCAGACCTGGTTAATTTCACTGGTACAGTGAATACGGGAAATGGGGCGGAGTTTTTTCTTCACATCTATGTTGTACTTCATTTTGTTATGCATAAGGAGCAGAACATTGTCGATATTTTCATTAATGTCCACAAGAGACGTCTTGTCCATGTCAGTATAGGCGTAGTATTTAAGGGCCTTCACGATTTCACTTATCTTATTGATGCTGGAATCGCATATCTTCATGCCCACATTGATTGTCCCGAATGAATCTACAAGTTCCAGTGCCCATGTTTTTTTCAGCAGTGACTCATATTTGACCAGTTTTTCTTTTTCGAGAAGATTGTATTTTGAAAGAATGGCTACGATATATTTGTCGTTTTCCGCGCCTGCATCCAAGAGCCACTTCCTGACTTCACGGCTCTTTTTCCATTGTGTACCACCTTCTGCGACATATTCTCCATTGGTGAATTCCTCGGCAAGTGATCCAAGAAGGTGCAGCTCCTCCTCTGTCAGCTCCTGAATATTCAGGAAGTCATTTGTTATGGCTTTTACCCTTCCGCGCAAGTCACTGGCTACATTTGCAATAGCACCTGCCGGTGTATTTATTTCGTGTGCAATGCCGGCGATGAGAAGACCGAGGGATGCCATTTTTTCACTCAGTACAATTTGTGACTGGGCGTTCTTCAACTTTTTCTCTCTCTGGAGAATTTCCTCATGGGCGCTCTGCAGCTTTACATTTTTCTGTTTTAGTTCACCCATATAGGTGGTCAGCTTGTCCCGGTCGTCTTCAATCTGTTCAGCCATATAATTGAATGACTCGGCAAGTGAACCAATTTCATTTTTTGCTTCAACATCAACTCGTACTTTAAGGTCCCCCTTGCCAAGTGCAAGTGCACCGCTGGTTAATACTTCAAGTGGTTTAATTGTGCGTTTTGTCACCCAGTGCAGAAGCACCAGGGTAATAACAATAAATACGCAAAATGTGAGGACGAGCTTGCCGATGGTGTTGAATGTCTTTAGTAAGACCTGTTTTTTTAATATCCCGATATTAAGCCCGCCCACAACCTTCTCTGTCACAGGGTCTGTTATGGGAATGAATGTATTGTAAGATGAACCGGTAGGAAATGTTTTATGCGTTTTTTTTCTGAGAAGGGGTAGAATTATTTCAGGATGAAATTGAATGCTTTGCTTGATCTTCGGATGACTGTAAAGCACATTGGATCCTTCATCTACTACATTTGCATACAGCGCTTTCAGATCACCGGTGACAATATTCTCCAGTTCCCTTTCAATACCTTCCAGGGAACCGATAGGGAGACCCAGACCCAGAATATCCTGCATGAATGTCTCGAGGGTATTTCCTACTGTTTCGACCCTGGACTGCATCAGTGATACATACTCATTTTTAATCTGCAGGCTGGCAATCACAACAACCACACAGGTATTAACCAACAGAATGATGGCCCAAAACCATGTGAACTGTTGTGATAGTTTTTTCTGGTCTTCATTTAAATTATTACCCATTTTTTTATCCACTAAGATTCTTGCATCATCTATCGGTAATTAGATGAGTAAACTTTAGCTCCTGTTTATTCAAATGGGAAAAGAGTATTAAATTGATAAATACTGGATTATTGTTTGCTGGAATGACAGTGCAAGGCAGGTTAAGGGATAGCAGACAGTTAGTCCACATTATTCACAAATATTTGAGCCAGGGATGTAAGCCAAAAAAAAGTTTTGAATACGGCAAAATGCAATAAGATATGATAATTTTCTGACGTTGATCAACATTTAAAATGTATTCTTGTGATCCTGTGCTTAAGCCGCTCTCAAAACTTTTTTTTGGGCTTACATCCCTGGTAGTGTGAATAATGTGGGCTAGGGTTTCTGCTTAACTTCTATCTTGTTGCCGGAGTAGTCTTTGATGAAATGGACAGTCTTGTCCGGGATCCTGCCTGTTATATGCTCGACTTCAAACTGGCGGGCCCTGTCCAGGAAAGCAGTGAGGTCATCGACATACAGGGCAGAATGCCGTATGTCCGTGTTCTCAGGTGTTGATTCAGGATAAATGAATATTTCAAACCTTATACTGTTTTTTTCATAAACTATGGCCTGTATATCATTGTTCACATTAAAGAGCTGATTTGCAAGTTCGGAAGTTACCGTATACTCCCTGCTTTTCTCAAGCTCCAGAAATTGTCCATAAAACTTCTCGGCCTGTTCTATGCTTGCATTGACTATTGCTACATGGTTAAAAAGCATAGGGTATTGTACATGATTTGTAAGATATGAATAAACACCTGTGGGTGGATCCGGGTAACGTGTCCGTCTCACGACGAACCTCGGGCGTTGATTATGTAATATGCTCTATAGGGCGCGGTCACCGCGCCCTTTTGCTATGGATAACGGATGACGGAAAACGTACGACGATCGACGTTTATGGACTCAGGGTCACATAAATATATCCTCCTGATCTGAACACCAGCAGAAGGACATTGTCTTTATCAGTTATCTTCGAAACCACTTCTTTGTATGCTTCCAGGTCTTTCACGCTTTCCCGGTTAATCTCCTGTATAACGTCTCTGTTCTTGAGAAGTGCGGATGCAGGGCTGTCAGCATCTATACTGGTTACAATCAGGCCCGATGTTTTCTCGGGTATCTCAAGGCTCTGTTTTAAGTCCGGAGTCAGTTCCTGAACATGAACACCTGAGAGTACATTTTCAAATTTTCCTTCTAAACTCTTTTTTTCGCTCTTTTGTTCACCAATTGTTACCATTATGACTTTGTCCTTACTTTCCCGAATAACTTTTATCCTTACTTCGTTACCGGGGAGAGTGGCAGCCACTTTATTTCTGAGGTCAGTAGTGTCAACAACAGTCTTTCCATCATACTCAACGATAACGTCACCTCTCTGAAAACCTGCTTTTTCTGCAGGAGTGTCAGCCAGTATATTGGTAACCAGAGCACCTTTGTCTTCCTTTATATCAAAATGTTTTGCCAGATCATCAGTTATGTTCTGTATCTGGACTCCCAGCCATCCCCGCACTACCTTGCCATGCTTGATTATGCTCTGCATAATTGTTTTGGCCATATCAGACGGGATCGCAAATCCTACACCCATGTACCCACCGCTTGTTGAAAAAATAGCAGTGTTTATTCCGATTAACTCGCCATGAATATTAACCAGCGCGCCTCCGGAATTACCGGGATTAATAGCCGCATCGGTCTGAATAAAATCTTCATATTCTGCTATGCCGACGTTAGAACGGCCGATCGCACTGACAATGCCCATCGTAATTGTATGTCCCAGACTGAAGGGATTTCCGATAGCAATAACAAGCTCACCAACTTTCATTCTCTCTGAGCTCCCCATAGTGATTGCAGGGAGGTCTTTTGCGTCTACCTTTATAATTGCAAGATCAGACTTGGGGTCGCTTCCAATTATTTTGCCCGGCAGTTCTTTTTTATCGTGGAGTACGACTTTAATCTCATCAACGTCCTGAACAACATGGTTATTAGTGAGTATGTAACCGTTGTCTGTTACTATGACTCCTGAGCCGAGAGAGGAAGACTTATACTCTTTCCTGTCACCATGTGGATATAACCTGTCTCCAAAAAATTTCTTAAAAAAAGGATCGTCCAGGAAATCACCAAAGGGGTGCTCTTTTAATGCGATGGTTTTCGTAGTTGATATGTTTACAACCGAAGGTTTGACTGCTTCAGCAACACCGGACAGGGACGCATTAAGTGTATCGAGAAAATCAGATCCTCTATCAGTAGCAGTCTGTTTCTGTACGACGATATCTTTCTTTTCCGGCTGCTCTTTCCTGACATCCATCTTCTCCTTTGCATCAGTTGTTTTTTCCGGAGCAGATTTTATAATGGACTGTTTGGTTCCCTGCTCTTCAGCTTTGGCCTTTTCCCTGTCAGCACGGTCAGCGCAGCCCGGAATAGACAATATTAATAGCAGTGATAAGATTATTTTAATTGATCTTTTCATGTATTCCTCCTGTATTATTATGATTATGTGTTTTCTGATTACTCCTAAATTATATCACCTTCGGATAATTGTACAGACAAATTATGGATAAAATGTGAATCCTTGCATTTTATCAACATTTCAATTATCTTAACAGTCTCTTCAGTGTGAGTGATAATTACTTGACAGCGTTACTTTTTATTGATAGGTAAATACTATGGCTTATCCGAAAATTCTGGCGATGATCATGGCAGGCGGCAGGGGGGAGAGACTTTTCCCCCTTACCTTTGAGCGGTCAAAACCCTCAGTACCATTTGGGGGCCGCTACCGTATTGTTGATTTTGTGCTGAGCAACCTTATTAATTCACAGATATTTTCTATTTATCTTCTGGTTCAGTATAAGTCCCAGTCCCTGATTGAGTATGTCAGGGAAAACTGGGGGCTCTCCTCTGTTATAACTGACCATTTTGTTACTGTTGTTCCTCCCCAGATGAGATACGGGCCTGACTGGTTTCAGGGGACTGCCAATGCAGTGTTCCAGAATATGAACCTGATCCGTCAGCACAAACCCGAGCTTGTGATTGTCTTTGGAGCTGACCATGTTTACCGGATGGATATCAGGCAGATGATAGAATTTCATCTTAATCGTAAGGCTGATGTCACTGTGGCGGCCATGCCTGTTCCTGTAAGCCAGGCAAGTTCTTTTGGCATTATAGATGTAAAAAAGGACGGAAGGATTAAAGAGTTCATTGAGAAACCTGAAAACCCTCCGCACATGCCCGGAGATCCTGAAAGGGCCTACTGTTCGATGGGTAATTATATTTTTAATGCAGATGTTCTGATCAAGGGACTTGTACAGGCTGAGCAAAACAAGGAAAATGATTTTGGCAAGCATGTCATCCCAAACCTGTTAAATGGAGGAGACAGTCTGTATGCCTATGACTTTGCTACTAATACAATTCCAGGAGTAAGGTCTTATGAAGAGAAGGGATACTGGAGGGATGTTGGGACAATACAGGCATTCTGGGATGCGCATCAGGACATGCTCGGTGAAAAACCTGTTTTTGACATGAGCAATAACCGCTGGCCCGTTCGTCCGTCTTTAAATGAAATGACAGCGACTAAAATTATGGGTGGAGAGATAATTAACAGTATCATTGCTGAAGGTACCATAATTAACAGGGCCAGGATAATTAATTCTGTTATCAGAAAAGGGTGTATTATAGAAGATGGGGTAGAGGTAAGAGACTCAATCATAATGGACTGTGTTGTCATTAAAAAAGGATGTAAGGTCAAAAAGTCAATTATTGACTCTTATAACGTTATCGAAAAAAATGTCCGGATTGGCTTTAAGAGCAAGGAACCTTACTGGCGTGCTGCAATGGACCCTTCAGGGATATCTGTTGTGGGAAGTGAGAAGCCGGAAAGTAAAATTATAAAAAGATAGATAACAGTTATATTTATTATTATTGGGACAGCTATGAAAACTGTCCTTTATTTATTAGATTTCTGAAGATTACCTTGTTGCTGTGTTCCTGTCATGTCTCTCCTGGAGAAAAAATTCTGAGCGGATTATTATCGTCATTATCCCATTGCTGTGGATTGTTCAGGATATATGCACGAATACGATTCAATTCATCTTCATTGCGAATAATACGTTCATAATAATTACGCTGCCATAATGTACTGGGAAACACCGTCCAATTATTTGCATTAACATTGATTGCATATTGATGGGTTGAAATTGATTTAAATAATCCAACAATATTCCCCAATGATGTTGTAGGGGCAGGTCTTGTGCCTGCCCTGTCTTTGCCAACCATTCGCGGATCTACAGAAAGGGCGCCCACAAGAGGCGCCCCTACAATGAATATTATTCCATGCATATGATTTGGCATTAAGATAAGAGGGGAATATTAATATTTGGCATGCACAAAACCAATATTCCCAATATCTTTTCAATTAACACAATAGGTGACAATTCTGATTAATTGCATAGTCAGGGATATGTTAAGATAGGTGATATTTTTTTAGTGCATTTTACGGATATTTTTTATAATTCAAACTACAAATGAAAAAAAGCAGAAAAAGTAAAAGATGCCCCGGCAGCCGTGCTGCTCTAAAGCCTTCACCAATTAGAAAAGGAATGACCGTTGATGAAGTTGTAGACAGTGCCTTGTTTTCATTTAACGCAGGAACATTCAGAAAGGCCTGTGAACTCTTTACAAAACAGATTGCCAAAAAAAATGTCAGGATCGGTGTCTCACTGTCAGGGGCGCTTATACCTGCCGGTATGGGAAGAAGCTGTCTGATTCCGCTTATCAAAGCCGGTCTGGTGGACTGGATAGTATCAACAGGGGCCAATCTTTATCATGATCTTCATCATGTTCTTGGATATGAATTCTGTGAAGGCCATGCATTTGCTGATGATGAAAAACTCAGGGAAAAGGGCATTATCAGAATTTATGATATATTTCTTAACTATGATGCATTAATTGATACGGATAAGTATGTACGTGAGATTTTAAGAAACAACAGACAGGACCTTCCTGACCCATGCTCCAGCGCTGACATACATGCATTGCTTGGTGAGGAAATCATCAGGACAAGACCTGAACTGAAAGAGGAAAGCCTTCTTTCCGTGGCATATGAGGCCGGAGTACCGGTACATACTTCATCACCTGCTGATTCAAGCATCGGTATGAACCTGGCAGCTCTTCAGCTGGAAGACAAACCCATAAACCTTGACACTCATAAGGACATAAATGAAGTCACGGGTTATGTTTACGACATTAAAAAGAGCAAAGGCAAAAGCGCTGTACTGCTGCTCGGTGGAGGAAGCCCCAAGAACTTTGTGCTCCAGACAGAGCCTCATATCCAGGAAGTGCTTGGATTGCAGGAAGAGGGGCATGACTTCTTTATACAGTTTACTGATGCCCGGCCTGATACAGGTGGATTGAGCGGAGCAACTCCCTCAGAAGCGGTCTCATGGGGAAAGATCGATCCTGGGGCACTTTCCAGAACAATTGTTTCCTATGGAGACTGCAGCCTGATGCTGCCTTTTTTCACAAGCTATGTTTTAAACAGGGTAAAGACCCGTTCACAGTCGGGATTGTTCAATAAACGTGATAAGCTGATGAGGCAGTTAAAACAGGATTATAAGAACCTTGGCTCTTACACGAAGGACGAGTAAAATCATCTTTCTCTAAAGGAGGCATATCTTTTCTGATAATCTTAATAATTTCATTATTATGTACAGAACAGGGAATAGTCTTCGCATTTATTTCTTCTTCGGTATTAATACTCCGTGGCTTTCCACGTTTGTCATATCCGCCCCCGATTACGAAATTCCAGGGCAGGCTCCAGCGGGTATCCAGAAATGTGCAGTGCCATGTGGTTTCTGGATTCCCGATAAACAGACCTCGGGAATGACTGCTGTTGAAACACCGCAGCTTGCTGCGGGGTAATTCATTATGAAACATGCTGTGATTGTTTCGTGATAATTGATGATTATAATAAGGAAGAGGAGAAAAGCATACTTATCATAGAAGACAACAGGGAACTTGCCCAGCTCCTAGAGATGCATCTGCGGGATCTCTCCTTCAAGGTTGATATCGCATTTGATGGTCTTTCCGGTGTGAAAAAGGCAGAAGCTGACACATATGACCTTGTAATCCTCGACATTATGCTTCCCGGTCTTGATGGTCTGGAAATTTGTAAGCGTTTGCGAAGTAAATCCTCCTATGTTCCCATTTTAATGCTTACCTCAAAATCCTCGGAGATGGACCGTGTGGTCGGACTTGAACTTGGAGCTGATGATTATGTAACAAAACCTTTCAGTATTATGGAACTCATGGCAAGAGTGAAGGCAATCATGCGCCGGGTTGACAGTATGAAGAACCATGAAAAGGAAACTGTCCCTGATAATATCCGTGCAGGGGAGATGGTCATAGACATAGAAAAGCGGATTGTCACTCTCAAAGGAAATACTGTGGATGTAACACTGAAAGAATTTGACCTGCTTTTGCATTTTGCACAGCATCCGGGACGTGTCTATACCAGATCTCAATTACTGGACCATGTGTGGGGATACAGTCATGAAGGATATGAGCATACAGTCAACTCTCATATTAACCGTCTCCGTTCCAAGATAGAAGATGACCCGGCTCAACCTCGTTATATTCTGACGGTATGGGGAGTTGGATATAAATTCGCTGAATTCAGTAGTAAAGGTGACTGATGCTGAGATCACTCTATGCAAAACTGGCTCTTGTCCTGCTTGTTTTATTCTTTTTAATCGGCGTGTCTTTTATTATTATCAGTGTTTTTGCCACCGAGCAATATCAGCAGGAAGTCAACCAGAAACTGAACCGGGAACTTGCCGGAATCATTGTAGCTGAAAATACTATTCTGCAGGACAATCAGGTCAACCAGAAAGCGCTGAAAGAAATATTTCATATGCTCATGGTGATAAATCCAAGTATCGAGATTTATCTCCTTGACCGCGAAGGCAGCATCCTTGCTTTTTCTGCAGAGCCCGGCAAGGTGAAACGTAAAAGAGTTAATCTGGTGCCGGTAAAACAGTTTATCAGCGGACAGCTGTCCCTGCCCCTGCTTGGAGATGATCCCCGGGATACAGAGGGAAAAAAAGTCTTCACGGCAGCCGCTATCAGTACGGAGAACAGACTTGAAGGATATCTTTACGTAATTCTGGGTGGTGAGATATATGACAATATCATTCAGAAAATACAGGGAAGTTATATTCTGCAGCTGAGTATCCGGGTGATAACCATCAGCCTTGTCGTTGCACTGGCTGCAGGACTGGTTATCTTTGCATTTCTGACGCGACGGTTAAAACGCCTTGCAGCTGCCATGGATGAATATAAAAGCGGAATGCCTCTGGAAGAACTTCACATTCCTGTCAGCGAACACAAAATAACTATTGATGAGATAGACAGGCTCGGCCTGACGTTCAGGCAAATGACCGAACGAATCAACTCCCAGGTGGAAAAACTGGAAAAATCCGATTCAATGCGGCGTGAACTGGTGGCAAATGTATCTCATGACCTCCGGACACCCCTGGCAACCATGCGGGGATATATTGAAACTCTTTTATTGAAGGATGAGAGCCTGTCAGCAGAGGAGCGGAGGAACTATCTGAAAATAGCTATCAATCATTGTGAACGCCTCAGTAAATTAATAACCGACCTGTTTGAATTGGCGAAACTCGAGGCCCAGGAAAGAGTTATACATTCTGAGCCATTCAGCTTAAGCGAGCTGGTACAGGACGTGGTACAGAAATTCAGGCTGAGGGCAGAGAAGCAGAAGACCAGTATTGTAACGAATATCGGACAGGAGCTGCCTTTTGCATATGCCGATATAGCTATGATCGAGAGGGTCCTGGAAAATCTTCTGGACAATGCGCTCCGGTATACACCGGAAGATGGGTCAGTGAGCATTGTCCTGACTCATCCTGATAAAGACAGTATTACCGTTCAGGTCAGTGATACAGGGTACGGCATACCTGAAAATGAACTTTCTCAAATTTTCAACAGGTTCTACACAACAGACAGAAGCCGGAAGGGTAAATCATCTCATTCAGGGCTTGGTCTTGCAGTAACTAAAAAAATACTGGAATTACATGGAACGTCCATCCATGTAAAGAGCGATCAGAATTCCGGGACTACATTTACATTTACCCTGCCTGTTTATTCTGAATAGAGTTAAAGATTCTGTTGAACTATCCTCTTCTGCTTTTTCCTGTGATATAAAAGTTATATTTTCGTGATAGTTGTGTGATGTTCTCCTGTTATCCTCTTAACATCAGGAGGCAGGGACTGATGACTGGCATCTATCCTTTTCTCCACAAAAGCAGGCACTTATAAATGAAAGGAGGTATACATATTCCGAAATTATCGCCTGCGTAAATAATCTAAAGGAGGAGAAAGAATGAATAAGAAAATATTAGTAATTTTTGGCTGTCTGATGGCAATCATGATATTCAGTGTTCAGGGGTATGCTGACGAGGGAGGAGGATACTATAAGGTCAGTGTCACGAACATAACAAGCGGCCAGACGTTTACCCCGGTCATTGTACTGAACCATAAAAAAGGTGTCAGGCTCTTTACGCCGGGCTCTCCTGCAAGTGAGGCGCTGTCAAAACTGGCAGAGGCAGGAATGACCGATCCTTTAGCCATGATGATGTCAAATAACCCGAGAGTAGCAGATATTGCAACATCTTCAGGACCTCTTGGTCCCGGTGAAACCACATCAGTTATGGTTGAACGAACAGGAGGCTTTCATTACATCAGTCTGGCAGCCATGATGTTACCGACAAATGACGGATTCATAGCATTGAACGGAGCCCATGTACCCAGAGGGCACAGATCAGTGATGTATATGTCGCCTGCCTATGACGCAGGCAGTGAAGACAATGATCAGTCATGTGATCATATACCCGGACCTTTTGGCTGCGATGGCAAGGGAGAAGGTTTTAATCCTGCAGATGGAGAAGGGTATGTACATATCCATGCAGGAATTCATGACTATGGTGATATTGCCCCTGATGTTTACGACTGGAGAAATCCTGTTGCAAGAGTTGTCATTCAAAGAGTTAATGTTGACGAGGATGATGATTAGGAAATTACACAAAGACAGGGCAGGTGAGATACTATTCCACCTGCCCTGTCTTTAAAGCATGTAAGGGAGGAGGTGTCAGATATGTTAATAATTAAAATTGCTGCGTGTTCGGTGCTGACCATTTTATTGTGTATCGGATCGATCAATGCACACGCTATAGATATGGACGCTGCTGCTCAGAACTCACCGGATAAGACGTACATGAAACCTTCAGATGAAGAATTAAAGAAAGTTTTAACTCCGCTACAATACAGGGTTACTCAGCAGGATGATACAGAAAGGGCTTTTGACAACGAATACTGGGACAACAAAAAGCCGGGGATATATGTTGATATCGTTTCCGGCGAGCCTCTTTTCAGTTCTCTGGACAAGTATAGGTCAGGAACGGGCTGGCCCAGCTTTACCAAACCGATTGAACCTGAAAATATAGTTGAAAAAGAGGACAAAAGCTTTTTCAGGACAAGGACAGAGGTCCGGAGCAAATATGCTGATTCCCATCTGGGTCATGTTTTTGATGACGGTCCAGCACCCACCGGGCTTCGCTACTGCATGAATTCAGCATCGATGCGATTCATACCCGTAAAAAAACTGAAAGAAGAGGGGTACGGTAAGTATCTTTTCCTTTTTGAAAAATAGAGAAGAAATATTTTAAATGACAAATGCTTAAATCAAAATGTCAATTGAAGCCACAATGACTTAATGTCAGAACATACTGCAGTAGTATAGACCCCTGAGAATAGGGCCATGTTCACTTATTCCAGGCAAAAGCGCTGCTTAGAAATTTGGATTTTGTCATTCATTTGGCATTTGAGCTTTGATATTTGACATTGGCAGTAAAAAGTATCGCTAATACTTTTCTATAACAACTTCCTTGACCGCCTTTTGCACAGAAAATGTCTGATCTCTCGTATATAAGTAACGGAATTCCGCTTCAACGGTAACATGAGAGATATTGTCTTTCAGCGGGATAATGTACGTATGGGTCTCAGTTTCGAGGGCCTTTATTCCCAGGTCAAAGTGCTCGGTTGCAGTGACATCCCATTCAGCCATTGCCACCTGCTTGCCTCCCTTAAAATAAAGATCACCCACATGAAAATCTTTTTGCTTTGAATAAATAATATTGCCATTGCTGTCTTTCACGGTCACATCCAGGACCGCCTTGGGCGTGAATGCTCAGCCGTGTGGTATGGTGTGTCCTGCATTATTTGTCAGGTTTACTTTCATGGCAAGCGCCGGTATCATTTTGCCTTCATAGGTGTCAATATATTTAGTCGGCCTCGCAATGAGGACCAGATCAATGGCTGATTTCAGGAAATCAGGATTGTCAGGTGTTTATGAAATCCTCTATGTATGTTGTGTAAAGCGTAGGGCAGCTTTCCCACGGTACTTCAGGCGGACAGTGATGACACTGTGCACAGAAATCAGATGTCTTCATGAATTCAGATTTTATTGTCTTATACCCGGCTTCTTCATGGGCATCGGTATTAATATCATTGGGTACATAAATTACTCCCGGTTCAGGCTGTGTATTAAATCCGGTGGCTTTCAGGTTATGACATCCAAGGCAGTTAAGGTTAAGCTTTGACAGCTCTTTTTTGGCAGTTTCTCTTTTTGCTTTATCACTGTTTTCCACTGCTGTTATTACCATATCAGCGATATCCAGAATCAGTTTTTCTGACGCATCTTTAATATGAGGCACATGGCAATTTAAACATATGGTGAGGTCTTTCCTTGCCAGTGTTTCTTCCTCATCAAGTTCCAATTTAATGAATGTCCTCCATCCTCTGAGTACACGGGGATCAACAACTGAATTGCCCATGGTGGATGTTTTCCATTCGTCATGCTTGTCTTCATGACAATCAGCGCAGGGCGATATGTCATACATGGCAACAAGTTCGTCGATTGTATCAGCTTTTTTTGATAATGCTGACTGAGGCATCAACATAATGATCAACAGCAGGGGCAGGCTGATATTTCTTAATAATAAAATCATAAATTTAACGTTACCATAAAAATAACTGAAGATTCACATTCATGACATGATATTTGTCATAAGTGTAAGGGCACGTTGCAACGCGCCCCTACAAATCAATATTAATTTTACCCCCTGATCCGATACTTATCAGTTTTGTGTAATGGATCGAGTACAGATGGTTCAATTTTTCAGGATCACCATGGATTGCAGCCACGTTACCTATAAAAAGGGTATGGTCTCCTGTTTCTACGTGTTTGACAACTTTGCATTCATAAGCTACGGTCGATCCTTCAATTAAAGGGGGCTTTACAACTGCTGAATGGACCGGCCTGAAATCAGTCTCCTGAAACTTGTCAATATCTCTTCCGCTTTTTGTCCCGCATAGCCAGGCATCTTTTTCCTGTCCCTCTGAAGGGAAGCAGATCACAAATTCTTTATGGTTTTCAAGACACCCGCGGGTATATTTTTTGTTACCTACAGAAATAGCTATCATGAGCGGGTCCCATGATGTAAATGTCCACCATGAAAGCCCCATAATATTCGGCCTGTCTCTCATGTCCTGGGTTACAACAAGGGTATAGGGGAAGGGGGATGCCAGTTCAAATGCCTTATGTCTTTCTATCTCCTGCATTAAAACCTCCTGTAAAAAAGGGGTCAAGGGTTTGAGGATTCCAGGGTTCGAGCGAAATAATTGTAAAACTAAAATTGACCCATATTATTTAATGGTTTTTCATATCTGAATTATATATTCAATGTTTCAATAAATCTAATTATGCGAGCAGGACTGAAATGATTCCCACTATGAAAATTCCGTCAAACACTCCTGCTCCACCAATGCTGAGAAATGAAAGGCCGAATTTTTTTAACTGATGCAGCCTCAACAGGTCAGCTCCGATGAGTGTGCCCATAACACCTGAGATATATGCAACAGCAGGTGCATTGCCCTTCTGTGCAAATATTATTGCTGCAACTGCAGCAATTATCGGAGGAATAAATGCCGGAATCACTATTCCCACTCCCCTGACAGGTTTGCTCAGATAATAAGAGAAGGCTGATGTTATTAATGTTGCCGGTATCACAGCATTGAGATTGACCTTTGAAAGCAGAAAAAGACTGAGCAGACCGGGCAGGACAGCGCCGCCCAGATTTAATGATATGACCTGCTGCTGAAATTTAGGGATTTGTATCCCGAAGAACCTGTTAAACATATCAGTTTCTTCATCTGCCTCGTAGATTTCATCAAGCTCTTTCCTGTATACAGGGATGTTAATCAGACTGCCCATAAGGCAGAACCAGAAGAAGATCAGGCCTGCAAAAGGACTCAGCCCGAGTTTTGCAAAGGCAACAGCAGGAAGCATGAATATGAAGAAGGGAACGAGGAACAGAAATAAGAGAAATATGGCAATTGAAACAGGGAGAAAATACATGGTTTTTTTGCGCTATTATATCAGATTATTTTTCAGATCGCTTTGATAATCAAGACTGATGTCAATCATCGGATATACAGTTTTAATTATTACAGCTTGCATGAGAAACCATACAAAATGTTCCTCTTTGTTTTGCTTTATTGATTTTTATACATCAAATATTGTTAAATTGCAGTCTGTTAGAAATTTTACCAGACATTGGCATGTTAGTTGCTCATATTTAATGAATACCATATGCAGGATAGAAATTATACGTAAGGTCTAAATATGAAACGAATAGTTATCGGCGTTACATTATATATACTTGTTGTTCTATTTTTATTTGCCAATGCTGCTTTTTCATAATATATTACAACGTGATGTAGATCATATGTTGTCAGCAGAATGGGAAATCAGTAA
>CALZMZ010000034.1 GCA_945788685.1 Thermodesulfovibrionia bacterium
GATGGAAGAATCTGTTTTTTTACTGTTTTCTCTATCGCTTTTTTATACATCTCAATAGATCTGTCTTTATCACCTTTAAGTTCATACGCTTTTCCAAGTTCATAATAAGTCATCTGGGAATAGGGATTAGCTTTTGTAGCACTCTCAAGCACTTCAATTGCCCTTTCATATTCCTTGTTAAGGATAAGTGCGCCTCCAAGGCCTGTTTTGATATCCTTGGATTCAGGATCCAGCTCCGTGGCTCTGTTAAAGGTAGAGAGTGCATTTTCCGCATCACCTGTCTTCAGGTAAAGAAATCCTAAGAGTGTCAGCGGTTCCAACAGGTCTGGTTTGGCTTCAACTGACTTGATCGAACTCTCAACTGCCTGATCAAACATCTGCATATTGACAAACTTTAAAGAAAGTTTATGCAGGCGCAACGCCTCAAGCGTTGCATCATCGGTCTTTACCTTTTGCGGAGACATGACATTTTCAAGCTCTTCATCATTTATTTCACCAAGCATCCTCCTTACATAACCATCAAGTTTAATCTTGTACGTAAGAGGGTGACTGGGTATGTCATATGCAATAACGCCTTCCTTATTGATAAGTACTGTTGAGGGAAACACCCTTATTCCAAAATCACTGTATGCCCGGCGGTCAGAATCAATAAGCAGCGGACACGTAATTCCATTATCCCTGATCATTTCTTGTACTTCATCCATATCATCACTGCTCTGAATTATACAAACAGCATTTACTCCCCTGTCCCCATACTGCCTGAGGGTCTCATCTGCATCCTTCAGGGCCATGGCCGACCTCTTTTGACCTGTCCGCCAGAACAGGAGTATTACTATCTTGTCCTTGAAGTTACTGATGGATATAGTATCACCATTAGTACTGGATAAAGAAAAATCAGGGGCTCTATGTCCGAGCGGAATGCTGATGGCATCAGACAGGGGAGCAAACAGTAATAAGAATACCAGGAATAAAATAAGTTTCATCATTCGTTCATCACCTTCTTGACTCTGTCGTATTCTTTAATTTTATGACATCCTGGAGCACAACTGCCGCCTGATTCGGTCTTCTCAAAGTTGACCGGCAAGTCCCAGACACCAAAGGGAACAGACTCCCTTATGTGTTTCGGAAAATTACTGGCATGCGTTTCATGACAGGCACGGCATGTCCTGCCTTTAATGGCCTTGTTAACATGCAGGAAATGAAGGTTCTGATTGCCGTTTCTGAAGTTGGTCAGCTTGGTAGTGTCAGGGTCTAATGCTATTGTTTTTTCATGACATCCAAAGCAGAGGTTATAATTTTCAACTGCAAAGGGTTTATAAAAGGTAGGAGGATAATCATTTCGCAATATTCTGAAGCTGTCGGAACCATGAGGATTATGGCAGCCGGAACAGTCCTTCTGTTTGATCGGTCCATGGTGGTCTTTATTTTCGGCCAGCCATTTGGTTATATTTGACACTGACTTACCCTTTTCCCGCTTGTATTCCCTGTCATGGCAGCTGAGGCACAGGTCCATCGGCTCCATGCGCAGATTCTTTGCAATCTGGGACATGTGAGCATCATGACAGTTCAGGCATGATTTTTCCCTGTCGATAGCTCCATGTTTTACTGATACTTTACTTAAATGCTCCTTTATGTCTTCGTGACACCCAATACACAGTTCGGGAGCACTGGTCTCAAGCATAAACTCCTTTGCTGCAGAATGCGGGTTATGACAATCTGCACAGTTTTCAGTCACCGGCTTATGCACAAAAGCAGCCTGGTGTATGGACTCTGCCTTGTCTGTATGACACATATAGCAGAGCTCTGATCCTTTTGCCCTGAGGTTCTTTTCATAATCAGAAACATGTGGTTCATGACAGGCAATGCATCCTCCGACTGCAGCAGGACCATGCACCCATTTTCCCTTGATAATTTCATCATCATGGCATTCAAAACAGACTTCTCCTCCTTTGGATACCATCTGGAATTTATAATCTGATCCGTGAGGATTATGACATGATGTACATTCTCCCTCTTCTACCGGAGAATGAATAAATTTCTTTGCCTTGAACTCGTCATGACATTCGTAGCATGCCTCTGATACATTATCAATTTCCTTGAATTTGTTTTTCTTCGGGTCCTTTATATGTCCCTTGTTTTCACCGTGGCACTGGCTGCATTCACCTTCAGCAACCGGTCCATGCACATACTTCACCTTATTAATATCAGCATGACATTTTGCTGTTATGCAGGAAACACCTGCTGCAGGTGTCTTCTCTTCCGAATACGAATTACTGCCTGAAAAAAAGATGGCAGTTGATACAATTAAAGCAAATACAGTAAAAAGCACTACACGTTCTCTTCTCATTATCCCTCCCAATTACATGGAAAATTTAAGTTGCACAATTATAATATAATTTAATTCGTCGTTTTTTCAAGCTGTTGCGCATATTTTGAAAATGCATCATATTATTGAACATAACAGGTCTGTTAAAGACAGCTCTTGCCCGATACAATACTGTTCGCTTCGTAATACCGGGACGTTTCATTATTTTCCAGATTCGACATAACAAATTCTTATTTGTTCGCAGGAAGTTGTACGATCATAGTGATTGCCGGATATAATAATCCATCAAGATTAATCCTTAAGAGACCGATGAGACAATAGTAATCCCGGATGTTACGGGATATAAATTATAACGATGATAATCGAAGATACCTGATAGTTCATGTTCATATATTTACATTAGGGACACTCAATACAATGGTAAAGACTCAGATACAGGAAGTAAAACAGGAAGATTCAGGGAAAGAGGCTCAAGAGGACATAAATCAGGATTACAATCCTCGCAAACGGTCATCCTGTGCATCATTTCTTCGCGCCTACAAACCGTACTTCATAAAGAATTTCAATAAACTATGCGGGGAGAAATGTACGTGCGGACTGTGTCTTAATGAGCTGAATATCGAAGGTGATTATTTTTATGATGTTATGTTTAACCCTGATGCGGACCTGGCTGAATCAGAAGTGCGATCGATGTTTAATAAGCTGATCCGCCATTCAGCTTATGTGGATATGGTGTTAAACCAGGTATGGCTGCAGATGATAGATGACTATGTAAGTGGCCTGAGACGAATGAAGGGACGTGTTGATGAAATCACTGATCTTACAGAATTATTAAATGAACTGTTCAGATTGCTAGATGAAACGTATTTTGAAATAAGCAAACAGGTGAATATAGAGAAACCCGGGGTTGACGAAACAACCGAACAGTATCATCGACTGATTACGAACTTTAATAAGTACATCGAAGCCGGGACCGATGATGACGAAGAGACCAATGGCCTTAAAATCCATTCCTTTTATCATTCAACACCGCTGGATATGGCGGCAACCGTTGACAGGGTTGATGAAGATTCGGTCACTTTTAATATTCATCCTTATGTGTCAATCGCCCTGCAGCGTGTTGCGGTTGCTTTTGTATCAAGTCCGGTCCATGACGATGTGTTTATGGCATATGCTGATAATGTAGATATTGAAAAACGAAAAGCCACATTCTCATCATTTATCTCTCATGATCACCAGGCTGACAACAGGAGACATGTCCGTGTTGAACTGTCCAGGATGACAAGGGCACTTATAATCGGAAAAGAGTCTGAAGCAGAGGGGATAATCTATGATATTTCCGAAGTATCATGCGCCATTTATGTCAGGAACGTTGATATTACAAATTTCGATCCTGGAAATTCCGTTCGATTTATATCAAAACTGCCAGATACTGCAGGTAGCAGTTCCATGGAAATCGATACTATGGCAATAATATTCAATTCATACAAACAGGGGAAAAACGATCTCAATGCTTATAGAGTAGTAATCATGTTTGACAAGTCAGCTTCGCTCCATTCAGAACTCTCCAATTATATTCTGTCACGGCAAAGAGAAATCATCAGGGAACTGAAAGACCTTTCAGAGGTTTTACCGGATGAGGAAAATACAGAAATAGACCGGAAGGTGAAGTAGAGGGAAAAGCAATAAGGGCTTAGGATTCAAGGGTTATAGGGGAGAAGGGAACAGATAACAGGTTAAAGATTTTTCAATGCAGCATCATTCAGTATTATTCGTTTTTTATTTTCCTTTTACTTGAACCCTTGACTCCTGGAATCCTTTTTACAGACTTTCACTCTTCCTTATTATAGACCGACTCACCGGTCAGCCATTCGTACGGCCGCCAGTATAATCTTCTTAACAATCCGATAATCGATTTTATGCTGTGCTGAAATGATTCCAGAAGCGAGTAAAGTGTGGGGACAACAACAAGAGTAAGAAATGTTGCGATCATGAGACCGAATATAACCACTATTGCCATGGAACGCCACCACTGGGTTGATTCGCTCACCCACGATATCTCCCATATATGAAAATCAAATGACACCCCTGTAACCATCGGGATCAGACCGAGAATTGTTGTAACAGCTGTAAGTATCACCGGGCGTAAACGGGTGGCCCCTCCTGCAACAATGGCATCGTTTAAACTGAATCCCCTCTCACGAAGCTTGTTAATGTAGTCAACAAGAACAATGCCGTTGTTTACTACGACACCGGCAAGGGATATCACTCCAACACCTGTCATTATGATTCCAAAAGGCGAGCGTATAAAAAGAAGTCCGAGAAATGCCCCGCCAAGTGAAAGCACCACCGCAGTCATAATGATAAACGGCTGCGTCACAGAGTTGAACATGGTGACCAGAATCAGGAAAATCAGAAAGACCGCTATCACAAATGTCCTGGACAGAAATTCCTCTGACTCTTTCTGAAACTCAAATTCACCGGTAAACCTGGCCTTGTATCCCTGTGGAAGAGGGAATTCCTTCAGCAGGTCCTCTGCCTGAAGACGGGCTACAGCACCCGGCACTTTTGTTTCATCGACATTGGCCTTAACAGTTACAACACGCTCATGGTTGATCCTGGTAATGTTTCCGATGCTGCCTGTGTAATCTATGCCGGCAAGTGTCGTAAGCGGCACCAGCCTTCCGTTGGGGGCCGGTATCATTAATTCACGGAGAACATCAGTCACTCTCCGCTGTGGATCGGAAAGCTGGACAGTAATATCAAAGTCCTCATCACCCTCATGATACGTAGAGACATCAAGTCCGTTATATCCTGTCTTCAGTGCAAAACCTATTGAATCGGTAGTCAGTCCGAAAAGTGCCGCTTTCTGACGGTCTATTGTTACCCTGACAGACGGAGTGCCTTCAACATAATCGTCCCGTATGTCCTCGACATGAGGGACCTGTTCAATAATCTTGCGTATATCACGTACCAGCCTGCCCAGCACCCTGAAATCATCCCCTGCTATTTCAATATTTATGGGGGCGCCTGTGGGTGGTCCTTCATCAGCCTTTGCAACTGTTATCTTTCCTCCGGGAATTAATTTTACACGATTGCGGATCGTCTCAAGAGTCTTATCTGATGATATCTGTCTGTCTTTCAGATCGATAAACTGAATCCCGACATGATTAGGGGTTGTTGCCTCAAATGCAGACCCCGGCTGCGGAATGGCTATTGCCCGTGCATATACATATTCAACATTTTCAAGATCACTTGGACCTTTATATTCTTCTCCACCGGCTTTTTTATGTTTTTTTAAAAGGTAAGATTCTTCATATGTCTCGTCAAACGTCTTTTCTGCATGCATTGATGTCAATCCGTTAATATGCATTTCGGCCTGTTTAAGTAACCTGTCATTGTAATCAAGTGCAGACCCTTCGGGCATATCAAAATTTACATACATGGATTTCGGATCAATATGGGGGAAAAACTCAACAGGTTTCTCCAAACCCACGAAAAGCATCCAGCTCTGATAGAAGAGTACGAGCAGTGCAAAGGATATCATGATAACGACAATACGATGGTTAAGGGCGCTTTTTAGCATCCTGGTATAAAATGACAGCACAGGCCCTGATATGTTTACCGGCTTTTCTCCTGCATTGGCAGCCTCCTCTGCGCTCAGGTGCAGGTTTTTCTGTTTTTTTGTTTTCATAAAAACAGAAGCGAGCGCCGGATTGATAACCATGGCGACAAAAAGACTTGATGACAGGGTCACGATAAGTGTGATCGGGAGGTAACTCATGAACTCCCCCATTATGCCGGGCCAGAAAATCATGGGAGAGAATGCTGCCAGCGTTGTCGTTGTTGAGCCGATAACAGGCCATGCCACCTCTGAAGTTGCCTTCATCGCAGCCTGGATCCGTCCGACACCCTGGTCCAGATACCGGTATATGTTTTCTATGATTACAATGGCATTATCAACCAGCATTCCCAAAGCAAGAGTCAGGCTGAAAAGGACCACCATGTTCAGGGTTATTTCCATGACACTCAGGACAATGAAGGAAAGGAACATGGAAAACGGAATCGAAAGACTCACAAGGAATGCATTTCTTATTCCAAGTGCAAAGAATATAACAAGTATGACAAGCATAAGACCCGAGAGGATGTTATTTTCAAGGTCAGCAACCATCATCCGTATGTCCTTGGCCTTGTCCATCACCTTTACAATCTCCGTACCGTTGGGCCACGCAGGTGAGAGTCGGGCCAGTATTACATCAATCCTGTCTGTTATCTCAATGATGTTTTCCCCGGCCCTTTTTTTGACCGCTAGATTGATTGATTCCTGACCGTTTAACCGTGAGCGGCTGGCCTCATCCTTGAACCCGTCAACAACCCTTGCAAGGTCCTTAAGATACACAGGCTGGCCGTTGTGGGTCCCCACAACAAGACCATATATCTCTTCAGGGGTTTCAAACTCACCGGGTACCCTGAGCTGGAACCTTCCGTCCCCGAGTCTGATTGCTCCGCCTGATACATTCTGGTTTTCACTGCTCACTATACTCTGAAAGGCAGTGATGGGAATACCATAGAAGGCAAGTTTATCAGGCATGATCTCGATCCGGATCTCTCTTTCCAGTGCACCTGCTATGGTGACATCAAGCACTCCGGGGATCGCTTCTATCTCGTCCTCGATTTCATCCGCTATTTTTTTAAGACAGGGATTTCCGCATGATCCTGACAGTGAAAAAACAACAATCGGCATTTCCGAGAAGTTCACTTCAAATACAGAGGGATCGTTTTCAAGATCCAGGGGCAGATCATTGTTTGCCTCATCAACCTTGTTCCTTACTTTTTCCAGGGCTTCATCAATGTCAGTACCGGTAACAAATTCTATACTGATAGATGACTGTCCCTCGGAGCTGATGGAGTTGACCTTTTTTATACCTTCGAGTCCCTTAAGTTTTTTCTCGATAGGAATAGTTACGGAGGTTTCCATGTCTGAAGGCGAGACCCCTTTGTAATCAGTAGAGACAAATACAAACGGGATCGTTATATCAGGTTCGCTTTCGCGGGGAAGGATCTGATAGGAGTAAATACCGAATATAAATATTATGACTGCCAGGACCATTACGCTTATGCGCTGTCTTACGGCTGAATCAGATATTATCATTTAAACAGGTCCTCAGGATCAGTTACGGTGCGGACCACATTCACCTCCTGCCCTTCGTCAACATTTCTGTGGCCAACGACTATCACCCTGTCCCCTTTGGAAAGACCTTTCCGGACCTCTATTTTCCAGCCTTCAAGGATTCCTGTTTCAACCATTCTTACATGGGCCGTTCCGTCCTTCTCCACATACAGATACTGCTCATCATTTCGGGATATCACAGAGTAAAGAGGGACTGTAAAGCTGTCCTTCACCTCTTTCTTGGTTATGTTGACTCTGGCAAACATACCGGGCAGAATGGCGCTGTCACTGTTATCAACCTCTATCTCCAGCTGATATAAATGCGCAAGCGTCTCAGGGCTCTGTGACAGGAAATGCTTTTTGCCTTTTAATGTTCTATTGCCGAGGGCCTCAATGGTAATATCAAAATGAGTGAGCTTTTTTATGGCATTCACGTCTGCCTCGGGAATGCCGACGGTGACCTTGACACGGCTGTTGTCAAGAATAATGCCTACAGGATCATGCGCATTCATAAACAGACCTTCTTTTACATCAAGATGATTGACCAGTCCTGATATAGGTGCCCTGATATCAGCTTTCTCCAATTTGAGTTCTGCACTTTTGACAGAGGCTTCAAGTCTTTCAACACTTGAGGTGGCCTGGTCCAGCTGTGCCTTGGTAATAAGCTGTTCACTGTAAAGACTTCTGCTTCTTTCGAGATCGAGTATTGCCAGTTCATATCCTGCACTTACTGAAGCCAGCTGATTTTCATAGTCACGGGAATCAAGACGGGCAATGAGATCTCCCTTTTTAACGTAACTGCCCTCTGTTACTGCTACCTTAACAGCCTGTCCCTGGACCTCGGCAAGTATCCTGAGTTCAACCCATGGTTTTACCTGTGCAGGAAGGTCTATGCGGTCATAAATGGAAGATGGCCTGATGTCAAGCACTACTACATTGACAGGGGGACGTTCCTTCTGCAGCGTTGCCATTTTTTCTGCGGCGATCCTGTCTCCTTCACTTTTGATCCTTGATGACATTATTAATATGAATATAATCAGCAGGATCAGTGATAATGCCGGCAGAATCTTCCAGATTCTTTTAATGACCCTGTTTTTCACTTCAGATGATTTCATTAATCAAAAACTCCTGTCTTTCAAATATGATTAGATATTGAGACGCTCTTAACTGATGACTAGAACTTATAAGTATATTACTTTCCCGTGCAAAAGTGAACCTCCCCGTGGCACGCCACAGCACATCTTAATGCTCCCTGGAACTGAACAACTCCCCATGAGCAGCATGATACCTGCTCCACGAACACATCTTTACCATATTGCATACTTCTTCCCCTTCAATCCCGCACCAGAGGCACTATTCTGAAGAAGTAGAAGTCACTGGAATTCTGATTTCATCTCCGCTTTTTGTATGGAAAATTTATTGGTCATCGAATGGATTATTACGACAACCACCATAAAAAACCAGATTAGCTTTATTCGCGCGTACAGCCCCCCCCATTCTTGTGAGGCTGATTGCACGTTCATTCAGTTTGGCCTTCCCATATATTATGGGATAGTCACCCGGCAGGAGATAGATTGTTCCGTCCACCTCAACGCCATGTCCGGTAGTATAGAGCAATGCAATGTCTGATGCCATTGATCGTTCAGAAAAATCTTCCAATATATTATTGAGTTCTGATTGATCCGGGTCCACTGCAGTATGGACCTCAAATCCCGTTTTTGTGAGAGCTCTGGAAATTCTGTATAAATCATACCTTGCACCGGGAAGGGAACTGGCACCGGCATTTGTGTAATCTGAAAAAACCAATATGAGAGCGATCCGTCTTTCATTGGATGATATCGGTAAAAACTGCCATGAGACCATGTCAGCCCGGGATAATATTTCTGGCTGCTGAAGTCCCCGGCTTGTCTGTAATGTCTGGTCAATTAACATACTGAGAAAATTGTCAAATGTAAGGGTTTCATAAGTCAATAATTCAACAAAAGCACTGGCAAAAGGATTGCCACCTCCTTCACCTTGATCTAATGTTTGTTCACCTGGTTGTGATGCATAAAAATAGATTGGTTCAACCAGGGAATCGGCTATTAATATTGATGCTGGATTTAAGATAAAGAGACAAAGAACAAAAACTGTAAATTTTAATAAGAAGTTCATAAATCCGTATCCTCAATAAAAGTCCAATAACTAATAGACGAAGTATCCGTCTGCCGGAAATAAGATATTTTCAGACTTCAAGAAAATATGAAAACTATTCGAAAATAATTATCATAAATTTATTGCAATGTTGTGATAACCATTTAATATCATGATAGACGCAATGCATCTTTGATGGATTTCTGGTATGAAAACTGTACTTACAGATAACATCTCTCCCCCCACAAAAAATAACAGAATGCAGATATATTTAAAATAAGACTGAAGAAGTAATAGTATGAGGAATCATTGAAAGAGTGTCAACATCCAGACTGATCACATTTCATTGATAAGACTGATATATCCTCAATATGTGGAATGTCTTCCAGTTACTGGTAAGAGGAGATTGTCCTCAGGTTTGGGCTTGATGAATAACTGCAGATAATCGGATGTAA
Organism: Thermodesulfovibrionia bacterium; assembly: GCA_945788685.1. GTDB lineage: Bacteria > Nitrospirota > Thermodesulfovibrionia > UBA6902 > UBA6902 > CALZJD01. Next base: position 10,085 of record CALZMZ010000034.1, read on the forward strand.
TCATCAAAAATCTAAAAATCATACATTATTTCGGTTAACGTCAGAATATGATCTTATAAAAAATGAAGCTACCATTAAAATCAACTAATACATATTCAAAGCAGTCAGTTTCTTCGTTTCTTTTAACCAGTCGAAATCCTGTAATTGATTCTTATCTATCTGGCCCAGGGTAACCGTGAGAGGTTCCTTTCTGTCTGACGCCAAAACTACCCAGTTTTTAATCTCAGCCTTGAGAAATTCCTCCCCAACGCCTTTTGATAACCTGGATAGTGAAACCTGATTATCAATTACCCCGGAATTAATATAGGTCCAATTGTCTTCCTGCCTGGATACGATTCCGGTATGCCCACGAGAGGTGGTTGAAAACGATAAGATGAGGCCTTCCCGCAAATATGGCGTTATCTCGGAATACATGTTATCTGTTTCTTCCCGTATATTGGATATGTTATGAATGGAATTTGAAAATATTTTTTCCCCAACTTTTTCTACTAATCCTTCACCGTTAAGATACGCATTAATGGGCAGACCATCGAGAAGTGCTAAATTTTCAAGTTGTTTCCTGAGCCCATTGTGGCCATGGTATTGAATGCCCTGATTCATCAAACCCTTTACAATCAGACCATAACAATCCACCTTATTATAAGAAGTTCCAATAAATGGCCTCACCGCATCGGCAAGAGAGGTATCATATATTTTGTCAGCAAGAGAAGTATTGCGTATTTTAAGAACCATCAGGGACTTCATGTTGAATTTTCTCTTAATTTTTTTAGATATACTACTACCCTGCTTTTTACTCATTACACCTGAAATCCTGACTTTATAAAAGTTGTTTTGCTCAACGATATTTACATCAGGATAATGTTTTTTTAAATCTATATAGATCTCTTTTGCATATTTTAAATTTTTCCAGGAGCCGACCTGGACATAGTACTCATTACTTACTGCTACAATTTTATTATCTAATGATCGTATTGAATCAGGGATTTTCTCTTCTTTTGATATGTCCCCGCTTTCTTCCATTTCTACTTCTATGGTTTTGTAGTTGACAGGTTGTAAATGTGCCGATTCAACAGGTTCTCTCACACGTATATCCCGGTTTTGAACTTCCTGAACTAACTCAACTGATTGTTGTTTATCAATATTATGTGTGGGGCTTGAATTTATGTATACCGCAATTGATTCCCTGGAGCTAACATCAATATTTTTGGAATAATCAGATACACTTTTAGTTGCAATGACACGTGTACTCTGGTCTTGTTTTATTTCCTGAAATTGCAGCGGAGGCGTAGTCTTGCAGTTAAATATAAATAACATGCAGCTAATTAAAATTAGCGCTTTTACATGTTTCATTTTCTATTCCCCTTATGGAGTTCCGAAAAAATTGAAGTAAATTATATTAAATAAGAACTGTTCAGAATAGATTCTTTATTATAACAAAATGGATAAAATTCATCAGATTTTCAACCATTACCAGGTAACCTTCAATACGTTTCAAATGTAGGGATATTGATAAGAGGGAATAATTGCAATAGTCACCAAAAGTGTTTACGCGTGATGTAAAGGCGTTTCGCGACTTATGCTGTTAAATTTCAAATAACAAATCTCAAATTACCAACAAATTACAAAATCCAAATTCCAAAAAATGAACTACTTCAAGACTATGGATAACAAGACAATAGTTATATTTTTTAACAAAGGGTAATCTTTCCCGGCCCACTTGTTCTTCTGTTTTTGTTTGATATTTTGGTTATTGATTTTTTGAGCTTATTTGTTATTTGGAATTTGGGATTTGTTATTTATGCTCAGTAAAAGCAGGACAAGTATTTACAGACATTATAAGTGCTTGTAGTGTTCAGGACAAATAATTAATATTATACGTCAGAAGGGCATTATAATCCTTAACACAATTTTTAGTGACAGAAGCCACTGGTTTGGTGATGTTACTTTTTCGGTTTTATTGCTCTGAACAATGCTCCAATCGTATAGTCTGACGTACGAAAACCGGTTGTTCCTGCATACTGAATTTCGCTGAATCCGGCCTGTTCCATCAAACTGATCTGGTCCCCTACAGGGACCGTTCCGCCAATTCATTGAGACCAGGCTTCCAGGCTTCCAGTCAGGTCCGCAGGCAGTTCATTTTCCGATACAACATCTGCAAACTGAAATCTCCCGCCAGACTTAAGTACTCGATAGATTTCCCTGAAACTGACGTTCTTGGCCGGAGAAAGGTTGATAACTCCATTTGAAATGACAACATCAAAGGTGTGGTCAGCGTAGGGTATATCTTCTGAATCCACTTTCTTAATCTCAACGTTTGATACATGTGCACTGGCCAGATTGAGTTTTGCCCGCTTCACCATCTCTTCAGTTAAATCGACTCCACAAACCCGGCCTGTCTCACTGACTAACCTGCTTGCAACAAACAGGTCAAAACCTGCCCCGCAGCCAAAATCCAGTACAACCTCTCCATTTTGGATTTCACCTAAAGAAAATGGATTACCAACACCGCAGAATGACTCAAGAAAACCAGGGGCAGCGCTTTTAATAATGTCAGGATCATATCCAAGGGCTTTTGCTCCATCCCTGCCGGTCGGGTATTGAAACCTGCCGGCAGATGAAATGGAAATTTCAGCGTACTTATTCCTCATCACATTTCTGATTTCTTTTAAGTCCTCAGGAGAAAATGTTCCGTTTTTTTGAATATTTAAAGGTCGGCACTTCCCGGGGCCGTCTGACACAGGTCATGCAGGAGACTTACTATTATTTTTTATCTCATCACTCATCACTCATTACTCTTTATCATTTAGATCCAAACACCCTCTTTAACAGATCGGTAGTCTGTTTCACAGGGTCCTTACGAATACCGGCCTCTTCCTTTGCCAGATAAAAGAAAATTCCGTCCATTCCTTTTTGAATAACATGATCTGTCAGATCTGCTTTGACATCAGGTACAAACGGCAGACTTTTATATTGACCCATAACGTTGTCATATGTTTGCATTGCGCCTACCTGTGACAATGTATTTTCAACAATAGGTTTCATTTCTCTTTCTAATGGCGGGGACATCTTACCCTGGAAATATTTTGTTGCAGAATCATCAGGACCGTTATAAATATTTTTTACGTCCTCAAACGTCATGTCTGTGATCGCCTGCATGAACAGTTTTTTGGCTTTTGGAGTTGCAGACTCGGCCGCCCGGTTCAACTTTAATTCAAGGTCATCAACCTGTCCGGACATCCCGACCTTTGATAACATGTTCTTTACCGTGCTCAGTTTTTCGGGTAATGGTATGTGAATCGACGGATCAGCATTGAACCCATCAATGGCGCCCAGCTGCCCGACTACATTTTCAGTCCCTATGCGAAGTGCCTGTTTAAATGCATCTCCAATCTCAGCATAGCTGGGTTCACCTGTTTTGTTATCCTCATTTCCCTCTGTCAAACCCTTAAAGATATTAACTCCTTTATCCCACCATGAACCTTCTGCATCAGGTTGACCTGAAAACATTGAGGTAACAATCAACAATACACCAATAACAGCTGCATGATTTTTCATATCAGAATCCTCATAAGATTGATAATGTATTTATAGTATAGCGCAGATTTCACAGGTGCGCGACTGCATTGTAATGTTTTATGAAAACTGCCAGCAGATCAGCGTCAGCAAATTATTCATCATATTGATCATGACGACGAAGCCACGCCATAGTATATGGCAGGTCATCTTCATCGCGCCCTCTGGGTGCAAGGTCCATGAAGTTGTATGCCCCGTTTAACAGGTCCAGTCCACGCGCATAACACGAGTACGTGTGAAACAGCTCTCCCTGCTGGTCCTTGTAAAATACACTGATCCCCGGCATCTCATCGCTGGGCACCTTGCCGTTGATATAATTATAAAACGCCTCACCCTTTTCCATCTCATCAGACGTGAAAGAAACGTGGTAGTCATAATTAAAGTCGCTTCCATATGATGAGACCCATGTAAAATTCCATCCCATACGCTTTTTATACGCTTCAAGCGTGTCCAGTTTCGCACGGGAAACAGAAACCAGGTTGATGTCCCGATGGTTAAGATGAATATTGATCCCGTTGAAATTGTCTGCCCAGAAAGAACAGCTGGGACACCCCTCTTCCCAGTCCGGGCCGTACATGAAGTGATAAATAATCAGCTGGCTTTTGCCATTGAACAGGTCTGACAGTGATTCCTTTCCATTCGAACCCTCGAACAGATATTCTTTCTCTACTTTCACCCATGGAAGATCACGGCGGTCCTGACTCAACTGGTCGCGCAGTTTAGTAAATTCCTTTTCTTTTGCCAGGTGTTCTTTGCGGGCAACTAGCCACTCTTCTCTTAAAACTACTTTATGGTTTTGCATGTAACACCTCCCTCTCAAACATAAAAAGTTGCATAAGCACGAATAGCGATTTACATGCGGCGAATACTAATATTAATCATATATCTTTTGAAGGCTCTTCGTGACTTTTTATGTTAAATTCCAAATAACAATTACTAAATTACAAACAAATATTAATATACAATATCTGAGACGCCAAGCTTAATTAAATTATAATTTTTTGGAATTTCATATTTGTGATTTATTTGTAATTTGCTGCTTGTTATTTGGAGCTTATTCATTACTTTTTTAAAGCTTGCCTCCCTGGCCGTGTAAATAACGAAGGTCAGGTTTAATTATTATGTTCCACAGTTATAACTACTTTTCCTTTGGCGTGTCCTTCTCCATAGTATCTCAGGGCTTCAGCAACCTCGCTTAACGGGTAACGTCTGTCAATAACGGGTTTTACATTGCTGGCTTCTATACGCTCTTTTATAAAACCCAGATCCTTGTTTGGTTTCACCAGCATACTACCCAGTTTTTTACTTCCGAACATGGAAATCCATGGCCCCAGAAGCATTGCCTGGAAAATTTGTGGCATGGAACCTCCGGTCACGACACACATTCCTTTGGGACTCAATGCACGCCTGTAATCGAACATCGAACGATATCCTGCAGTGGCAACAATAAGATCATAATGCCGCCCATTTTTAATGAAATCTTCCCGGGTATAATCAATGACATGGTCAGCACCAATCGAGCGCACCAGGTCCGCATTCGCCGTGCCGCACACGCCGGTTACTTCAGCTCCGAAGTATTTGGCAATCTGCACCGCAAACGTACCGATACCACCGGACGCACCACAAATCAGGACATTCTGCCCTTTCCGGATCTGTCCTCTGTCGCGAAGTGCCTGCAGTGCGACGAGTGATGCTTCAGGTACGACCGCGGCTTCCTCGAATGATAAATTGACCGGTTTCAGCAGCAATGCATTTTCAGGAACAGAAACATACTCGGCAAAAGCTCCAAAGCCGCATTCGGATGTGTCCCCGAATACCTCATCACCCGGCTGAAACTGCTTCACGTTTATACCGACCGCTTCAACCCTCCCTGCTATGTCATTTCCAGGTATCCTGAATTTTGGTTTGAGAAGTCCAACCCCTAAGCGGGCAATAAACGGTTTTCCTTTTACAAAAACCAGGCTATTAAAATTCACAGACGCCGCATGAACTTTTACCAGTACTTCATTGTCCGAGGGAACAGGTTTTTCTACCTCTTTTAACTCAAGATTATCAAGTGGCCCGTATTTTGAGTATACAATCGCTTTCATAATTTCATCTGCAATCTTACGAGAATAATAACAGGAAACAGGATGATTGACAACAAACGGATGATATGATGAATGGGTATATCAGAGTCAATGTAAAATGATAAATTTCAAATAACAAACTCCAAATATCAAATAAGCACCAATGACCAAATGTCAAAACATGAGAAGAACAGGCGAACCGGTAAATGTAACTCTCAGGCATATAAGA
>CALZMZ010000035.1 GCA_945788685.1 Thermodesulfovibrionia bacterium
AGAGGGCCTGAGGTTTGCCGTAAGAGAGGGAGGCAGGACAGTAGGGGCCGGAGTCGTTACAGAGATAATAGAATAATGAACGACGTACGACGAACGACGTGCAACGAACGACGGAAGAGAAAGTAACAGGATGAACGAAAAAATAAGAATAAATTTGAGGGCCTATGATCACAGACTGCTTGATCTGTCTGTGAAGGAAATAGTAGAGACTGCAAAAAGAACAGGTGCACGGGTTGCAGGCCCTGTGCCGCTGCCGACCAAAATCAATAAAATCACGGTCCTCAGATCTACTCATGTTGACAAGAAATCAAGGGAGCAGTTTGAAATCAGGACCCATAAGAGACTGATGGATATACTTGATCCCACACCACAGACCGTGGATGCCCTGATGAAGCTGGATCTTGCCGCAGGAGTGGATGTAGAGATAAAGTTATGAAGGGAATATTGGGAAAGAAAATCGGAATGACCCAGGTTTTTAATGAGGACGGACGTCTTGTTCCGGTGACCGTGATAGAAGCAGGACCTGCCAGGGTTGTTCAGAAGAAAGAAAAAGATATTGACGGCTATGATGCCGTGCAAATGGGTTTTGACATGATAAGGAAAGAAAAAAACGTAACAAAGCCCATGCTTGGACATTTTGCTAAAACTAAATCTCCGTCTTACAGATTCGTAAAAGAAGTTAAAATGGAAGGATTTAATGCTGGCGACGATGTCACGGTAGGTATTTTTTCTATTGGAGAAAAGGTCTCTGTTACCGGTACCTCAAAAGGAAAAGGCTTTCAGGGTGTTATGAAGAGGCATAATTACAAGGGTGGTCCTGGTTCGCACGGGTCCATGTTTAACAGGGCGCCCGGCTCAATGGGACAGAGTTCATTTCCTTCAAGGGTATTTAAAGGAAAGGCACTTCCCGGACATATGGGGGCTGATCAGGTTACAACAAAAAATATAGAAGTATTTGACATAAAAGAAGAACAGAATTTAATGCTGATAAAAGGAGCAGTACCGGGTGCAAACGGCAGTTGCGTATTAATATTATCAAAAGCCCCTGTTACTGTTAAGGAAGGCTGATGGCCCAGACAGATTTAATTAATAAGGCTAATGAATCAGTTGGCAAGGCTGACCTGCCCGATGATATATTCGGTGTTGAAGTCAAGAAAGCCCTGCTTCATGAAGTCGTTCGGAACCATCTTGCCAATAAAAGACAGGGTAATGCATCAACAAAAAACCGGGCAAATGTCAGGGGCGGAGGAAGAAAACCTTACAGGCAGAAAGGCTCGGGACGTGCAAGAGCCGGTACCAGCAGGTCGCCTTTAACCAGGGGGGGAGGAACGATTTTCGGTCCTTTACCTCGCGACTATTCATACAAACTCCCCAAAAAAGCAAAATGGGCAGCACTCAGTTCAGCCCTGTCAGCCAAGTTTGCTGACGGTGAAATTATGGTGCTGGATGAAATAAACGTGAATGAGCCAAAGACCAGATCTGTAGTAGAACTGCTTGCAGGGCTGGGCCTGAAAAATAATGTGTTATTTGTTGTTCCTGAAAAAAATGACAACCTTGAACTCGCAGCACGTAATATTCCCAGAGTTAACGTTGCCCGCGTCAACGAACTGAATGTCTATTCAGTGCTGTCACATGAAAAACTTGTGGTTTCCAAAGATGCTGTTGAAAGAATGAAAGAGGCATATCTGGGATGAAGAATTCATATGAAGTCCTTTTAGGACCAATGCTGACAGAAAAAGGGACCCTGATGAAAGAGACAGACAATAAGGTCCTGTTCAGGGTAGCCAGAGAAGCTAACAAGATAGAGATCAAAAAAGCTGTTGAAGAGATATTTAAGGTGAAAGTTGACTGCGTCAGGACCATGAACGTCAGGGGTAAGATAAAAAAGATGGGCAAGTTTGAGGGAAAGAGGCCGGACTGGAAAAAGGCCATCGTATCACTTAAAGAGGGAGAACAACTGGATTTTGTTGAAGGTGTATAAATGGGAATAAGAAAATATAAACCGACATCTGCAGGCACGCGTTTCAGAAGCGGGTCTGATTTTTCAGAGATAACAACGACAACGCCATATAAACCGCTGTTAAGGCCGATCAAAAAAACCGGAGGAAGAGGCAACTCTGGCCGCATATCGTCATGGCAAAAAGGCGGAGGCCATAAAAGGGCATACAGAATAATTGATTTTAAAAGGAGTAAACTTAATATCCCCTGCACTGTTGAAACGATTGAATATGATCCTAACAGGACGTCCCGTATTGCATTGCTTAAATATGCGGATGGTGAGAGAAGATATATACTGGCACCTGTGGGAGTAAAGGTAGGAGATTCTCTTGTCTCAGGTGAAGGTTCTGAGATCAAGACCGGGAATGCCCTGCCTGTTAAAAATATTCCACTCGGTACAATAATTCACAATATAGAAATAAGGCCCGGACAGGGAGGTATCATTGCAAGGAGCGCAGGAGCATATGCCCAGCTGGTAGCAAAGGACGAGAAGCTCTGTCAATTAAAGCTTGCTTCATCTGAAGTCAGATATATTCCATCCAACTGCATGGCAACAATAGGCCAGGTCGGTAATGTGGAAAAAGAAAACATTTCAGTAGGTAAGGCGGGAAGAAGCCGCTGGAAAGGCAAGAGACCTCATGTACGGGGTGTTGCCATGAATCCGGTTGACCATCCTCTCGGCGGCGGAGAAGGAAAAAGCTCAGGCGGCAGGCCTCCGGTATCTCCATGGAGCAAGCCAGAGGGTAAAAAGACCAGAAAGAACCCGAGGACTGACAGGTTTATTGTCAGGAGAAGAAAGAAAAAATAGTTGTTTAAGATTATTCAGGAGGAAGTGATTTGCCAAGATCTCTAAAAAAAGGACCATTTGTGGATGAGAAGCTGATGAAACGGATACATGCCATGAATGAAAAGAACGAAAGAAGTGTTATCAAGACCTGGTCAAGAAGATCCACAATCATTCCTGAATTTATAGGCCATACTCTGGCAGTGCATAACGGAAGGAAGTTTATTCCCGTATATGTTACGGAAAACATGGTAGGACATAAGCTTGGAGAGTTCTCACCTACCAGGACGTTCAGGTCCCATTCCGGAGACAAGAAAGTTAAATAACAGAGGTACATTATCGTGGAATCAAAAGCCATACTGAAATTTGTGAGAGTATCGCCGACAAAGGCCAGAAGAGTGGTCCCGTTGATAAAAGGCAAAAAAGCCGGGGATGCCATGATACATCTGGGGTTCCTGCCGCACAGCGGCGGGAAGATAATAGCAAAGGTATTAAAATCGGCAATGGCAAATGCTGAACAGAAAAAAGTCGCGGATCCTGAGTCAATGAAAATATCAAATGTACTTGTTGACCAGGGACCGACCATGAAGAGAATGATGCCGCGTGCAATGGGCCGGGCAGATGTTATAAGGAAAAGAACAAGTCACATAACAGTGATCTTGGAAGAATAATCAGGAGGTTCAGGTTTTGGGTCAGAAGACACATCCGATAGGTATCAGGCTGGGAATCATAAAGACATGGAACTCAAAATGGTTTGCCAGAAAAAACTATAAAGATCTTCTCTATGAAGATCTGGCGATTCAGAAATTTATAAAGACAAACCTGTTTCATGCCGGGGTGCCCAAAACCGAGATCGAGAGGACCGGCCAGAAAATAAGGGCGACCATCCATACAGCACGTCCCGGTATAATTATCGGTAAAAAAGGTGCTGAAGTGGAAAAGCTCAAAAAGCAGCTTGAAAAGATGACAGGCAAGGAGCTCTCGATAGATATAAAAGAAATAAGAAAGCCTGAGCTTGATGCCCAGCTTGTGGCCGAGAATATAGCGATGCAGCTTGAAAAGAGAATAGCATTCAGAAGGGCCATGAAAAAATCTGTTGTCTCTGCCATGAGGTTTGGCGCACTCGGAATCAAGGTGGCCTGCTCGGGACGTCTTGCCGGAGCAGAAATTGCCCGTGCAGAATGGTACAGGGAAGGAAGGGTCCCCCTGCATACCTTCAGGTCTGATATAGATTACGGAGTTGCTGAAGCAAAGACGACGTATGGACGGATCGGGGTCAAGGTATGGATATATAAAGGCGATATTCTGCAGGAGCCGGCGATTCAGTCAACAGGAGAAACTGCGGTTTAAGAGGATACAATATTATGTTAATGCCCAAGAAGGTAAAATTCAGGAAAATGCAGAAAGGCAATATGAACGGCAAAGCCTATCGCGGATCTTCGGTTTCTTTTGGTGAGTATGCACTTAAGGCGATGGAGCCGGGATGGGTAACAAACCGCCAGATAGAAGCAGCCAGGGTTGCGATTAACAGGCATGCAAAAAGAGGATGCAAGGTCTGGATCAGGATATTCCCTGACAAGCCTCTGACCAAGAAACCTGCTGAAACCAGGATGGGAAAAGGTAAGGGCGCTCCAGAATCATGGGTCGCAGTTGTAAAGCCCGGAAGAATTTTATATGAAATGTCCGGGGTAGATGAAGAAGTTGCAAAAGAAGCGTTAAGACTGGCTTCTCACAAACTTTCGATTGCAACCAGGTTTGTAAAGAGATTGAGATAATATGAAAAAACCGTCTGAAATGAGAAATATGACCGTTGATGAGTTGAGGCAGGAGCAGCGGGACCTTAAGAAGGAGCTGTTTAACCTGAACTTTCAGAAAGTTACCGGTGAGATCGAAAATCCTTTGAGGATCAGGCAGGTAAGGAAAGACATAGCCAGGATATTAACGGTAATAAACGAGAAGAACAGGAAGGGATAATGCCAAAAAAGATTTGTACAGGCGAAGTCATCAGCGATAAAATGAGCAAGACGGTCGTAGTGGCTGTGACGCGGTTGACCCAGCATCCGATTTACAAGAAGACGATCAAGGAGATCTCAAAATTCAAGGCGCATGATGAAAAAGATGAATGTAAAAAAGGTGATATGGTCTCTATTATAGAATCCAGACCTGTAAGTAAAGATAAGAGATGGAAAGTACTTGAAGTCGTGAGAAGAGGAAGCAAATGATTCAGCAGGAAAGCGTTTTAGATGTTGCAGACAATTCAGGAGCCAAAAAGGTTTTATGTATCAGGGTATCAGGCGGGTTCCACCGTAGATATGCCAGAATAGGCGACAAGATTGTTGTTACGGTAAAGGAAGCGGAGCCGAACAGCAATGTAAAAAAAGGGACTGTTGTTAAAGCGGTTGTCGTGAGAACTAAAAAGGCGGTTAAAAGGCCTGACGGGTCATATATAAGATTTGATCAAAATGCCGCTGTACTGATAAATGCCGAAGGTGAACCGATCGGCACGAGAATATTCGGTCCTGTAGCAAGGGAGCTGAGATGGAAAGAATATATGAAGATCGTCTCACTTGCACCGGAGGTCCTTTAAATATGAGCGGGATGAACAGGGAGATACAGTGGGTTTAGGAATAAAGAAAAATGATACGGTCATGTTAATATCCGGTGATGAGAAGGGTAAATCAGGCAGGGTGCTGAGCATTTTGCCTTCAAAGGACAGGATCCTTATTGAAAGCCTGAACATGATTAAAAGGCATATGAAACCGAGCAAGAAATATTCACAGGGAGGAATAATAGAAAAAGAGGCGCCTGTGCATCTTTCAAAAGTCATGCTCGTGTGTCCCAAGTGCAGCAAGCCAACGAGAATAGGGAACACAATATTGGAGAACGGAAAGAAAATCAGGTCCTGTAAGAAGTGCGGGGAGGTCGTTGAGTAAATAAATGGTCAGATTAAAAGATAAATATAAAAAAGAAATAGTCCAGAACCTGATGAAGGACTTTTCCTATAAAAGCATTATGCAGGTGCCGAAGATCAAAAGTATTGTTCTTAATGTTGGCATGGGTTCAGCTACCCAGGACATTAAACCGCTGGAGTCAGCAGCTAAGGAGCTTGCTACCATTTCAGGACAGAATGCAGTAATAACGCGGGCCAAGAAATCAATAGCAGGATTCAAACTGCGTGAAAACACGCCTGTAGGGTGCAAGGTTACGTTAAGGGGAAACAGGATGTATGATTTCCTCGACAAGTTCATCAGTCTGGCGCTGCCCAGGATCAGGGACTTCAGGGGTATTTCAGCAAAGTCTTTTGACGGCAGAGGTAACTTTGCCTTTGGAATCAAGGAACAGATAATCTTTCCTGAGATCAATTATGACAAGATAGCCAGCATGCACGGAATGGACATTGTCATTGTTACTTCGGCAAATACGAATGAAGAAGGAAAGGCGCTCCTTAAATATATGGGAATGCCCTTTAAAAATTAATAGTATAACCAAGGACTAATTAATGGCGAAAAAAAGTTTAATAGCAAAGCAGAAGAGGCCGCAGAAATTTAAGGTGCGTGAATATAACAGGTGCAGCCTGTGCGGCAGACCAAAAGGTTATCTGAGAAAATTTGGAATTTGCAGGATTTGCTTCCGTACCCTGGCCCTGAAAGGTCAGATACCGGGCGTGACCAAATCCAGCTGGTAGAGGTATTTAATTATGATGACAGACCCGATTGCAGACATGCTTACCAGAATAAGAAACGCCAATATGGCAAAGCTTGAGAAAGTTGATATACCTGCTTCAAAACTCAAGATCGAGCTTACAAAAATACTGAAAGACAAGGGCTTTATCAAGAGCTTTAAGGTAATAAGAGACAGGAAGCAGGGCGTCATCAGGATATCCATGAAATATCTGGAAGGTTATGAAAAGGTCATAACCGGTCTGAAAAGAATAAGCACTCCCGGCAGAAGGGTATATGTTGATAAAACAGAAATTCCCCAGGTAATGGGTGGATACGGGATTGCCATCCTGTCAACTTCAAGGGGAATATTAACTGATGAAACCTGCCGCAGTGAAGGAGTCGGCGGAGAGGTTTTATGCAATGTATGGTAACGACAATTACAAATTACTAATTACAAATTTCAAATTAGCATAGAAAAATATATATAAATGAATTCAGTAATTTTATTTCAGGAGACAGGATGTCAAGGGTAGGAAAACATCCTATAGAGATACCGGGCGGAGTTGATGTAAAGCTCCAGGGTAATGATGTAGCTGTAAAAGGTCCCAGGGGTGAACTGAAATGGACCCATCCCCATGGAGTCACGGTATCGGTTGAGGACAAGAGCATCAAAGTAGAAAGACCTAACGACACAATACAGTCCAGGTCACTTCATGGTACAGTGAGAAGTATTATCGCAAACATGGTCACAGGAACTCATACAGGATACGAGAGAGTGCTTGAGATAAGCGGTGTTGGTTACAGGGCGCAGGTCCAGGGCCAGAGAATTACCTTTACACTCGGCCATTCTCATCCGATTGAATTCAGTCTGCCCCAGGGCATTACTGCCGAGGTTGATAAAAAACAGACCAATCTCAAGCTGACCGGTATAGACAAGCAGCTTATCGGACAGGTTGCCGCCAACATAAGATCGCTCAGGCCGCCGAATGTCTACAAGGGCAAGGGTGTCAGGTACGCAGGCGAGATGATCAAGCTTAAAGTAGGTAAAGCAGGAAAATAATTAAATATTTTTTATAGATAGAGGTGAAGAATTGAGTTTCAAAAAGGAAAAGGCCAGAAAGGCAAGACACTTCAGAGTCAGAAAGAAAGTCGTTGGAACTGCAGAGCGGCCAAGGCTGAATGTATACAGAAGTGAAAAGCATATATATGTTCAGGTCGTTGACGACTTTGCAGGTACAACCATTTCTGCTGCTTCCAGCCTGGACAAGGACCTTAAAGGTAAAATCAGTTCAGGAAGCAATATGGAAGCTGCCAGGTCTGTTGGTTCCTTAATTGCCAAAAGGGCAGCGGATAAAGGATTAACACAGGTCGTTTTTGACAGAGGCGGCTATATATATCACGGAAGAATCAAGGCACTGGCTGATGCGGCCAGAGAAGGCGGACTTAAATTTTAAGTTGGAAATAAAAAGTAAGAAGTGAGAATTAGGGAGAATTTCTCCTTAACTTTTAACTTTTAACTTTTAACTTTTTAGTTTTTCATAGGAGGAACAGTGGGTATCATAGACCCTGACAGTCTCAGCGTATTAAAAGACAAGGTTATTTTCATAAACAGAGTTGCCAAGGTTGTTAAGGGTGGACGACGTTTTTCATTCAGTGCTCTGGTAGTGGTTGGTGACGAGAGCGGCCATGTCGGATTCGGCAAGGGAAAAGCAAAGGAAGTTCCCGAGGCAATCAGGAAGGCTGTAGAGCAGGCCAAGAGGTCTCTTGTTAAAGTGAATGTGATAGACGGTACAATACCTCATCAGATAGATGGAATATATGGCGCAGGTAAAATAGTCATGCTGCCGGCCAGGGCCGGAACAGGTCTTATTGCAGGTGGTCCTGTGAGGGCGATAATGGAAGTGGTTGGAATTCGGAATATAGTTGCTAAATCACTGGGAAGCCGAAACCCGTTCAATACGGTCAGGGCGACACTCGACGGACTTATGAAACTGAAAGACACCAGGACTTCAGTTGGCGGTACTGTGAAAACTGAAGATGAACAGCAGGAATCACCTCATGAAAACGCTTAAGGTTACTTTAAAAAGAAGCATAATCGGCAGGCCCGAGAAACAGAGAAGGATTATCAGGGCCCTCGGACTCAGGAGGATCAATCAGACGGTTGAACATAAAGATACTCCGAATATCAGAGGAATGATTCATAAGACGTCGCATATGCTCGACGTTATGGAGGAATAGATGAATTTAGCAGATCTTAAACCGGCCCCGGGAAGCAGAAAAAAGAGGAAACGTGTTGGAAGAGGACCCGGGTCAGGTCATGGAAAGACTTCATGCAGGGGTCATAAAGGACAGAATTCACGAAGCGGAGGCGGAGTCAAACCCGGGTTCGAAGGCGGTCAGATGCCTCTGCAGCGCCGTCTTCCCAAGAGGGGTTTTACCAATATATTCCAGAAATCTTTTTCAATTGTAAATGTTGGTTCTCTGGAAAAGCTGGAAGAGTCTGAAATTACACCTGAAGTACTTATCAAAGAGGGGCTGGTCAGGAAAATCCAGGATGGTGTGAAAATTCTTGGCAATGGCGAGTTGACAAAGGCGGTTACTGTCAAGGCCCATGCATTCAGTGCTTCAGCAAAGGAAAAGATAGAAAAAGCCAAGGGAACTGCTGAAGTCATTTAATATATTGAACGTTAGAATCTGAAATTATTGAAAGAATATATAACTAAACACTTCTATTTTAACTTTGTATTTTTGGGCTTTCATTTTTAATCGTGAGCATTGTCAATAGTTTTCAAAATGTATTCAGGGTAGCAGAGCTAAAAAGCAGAATTCTCTTTACCCTTGCCCTTCTCGCTGTCTACAGGATAGGCGCCCACATACCGACTCCCGGCATCAATGGAGAAGAATTAAGCAAGTTCCTGATGGACAGGGGCGGTGCGCTCATGGGATTTTTTGATATGTTTTCCGGGGGTGCCCTGTCGCGGGCCACGATTTTTGCTCTCGGAATTATGCCTTATATCAGTGCATCAATCATTCTTCAGCTCCTTACCGTTGTTATTCCTGCTCTTGGAAGGCTGGCCAAAGAAGGAGAATCGGGCAGGAAGAAGATTACCCAGTATACAAGGTATGGAACCGTAATGATTGCTATTGTCCAGTCAATAGGTATATCTGTCGGTATTGAGAGTATGAGCGAAGGCTCATTTGTCCAGAACCCGGGATGGAGCTTCAGGTTAATGACCATGATAACCATGACATCGGGTACTGCATTTCTTATGTGGCTTGGTGAGCAGATTACAGAGCGGGGAATAGGAAACGGTATTTCCCTTATAATCTTTGCGGGTATAGTTGCAAATTTTCCAAATGCAGTTATCAGTTCAGTATCCCTTATCAGGGCCGGAGAGCTTCATATTTTATTAATGCTTATGCTTATTGTCATGATGGTAGGTGTAATCGGTGTAATCGTTTTTATGGAAAGGGGCCAGAGAAAGATACCTGTCCAGTATGCCAAGAGAGTAGTGGGCAGAAAGGTATATGGCGGACAGAGCACACACCTTCCGCTCAAGGTCAACACAGCAGGAGTTATTCCGCCGATCTTTGCTTCATCAATTATAATGTTTCCTGCAACAATAGCAGGATTTATCGCCATTCCCTGGGTGCAGGCACTTTCCAGGCAGCTTGCTCCAGGCACGGTCTTTTATACGATGATTTATATAGGAATGATATTTTTCTTCTGTTATTTCTATACTTCCATTACTTTTAATCCCGTTGATATAGCGGATAATCTGAAAAAGTACGGAGGATTTGTTCCGGGAGTAAGACCGGGGCAAAAAACAGCTGATTATATATATCGCGTTTTGGCGAGGATTACCTTTGGCGGTGCAGCGTATCTTTCTGCAGTGTGTATATTGCCGGACATTTTGAGAGGATATTTTAATGTGCCGTTTTATTTTGGAGGAACATCAATTCTGATCGTTGTCGGGGTTGCGCTGGACACGGTTTCGCAGATGGAGTCACATCTGGTCACCCGCTCATATGATGGATTTCTCAAAAAAGGCAAGGTCCGGGGCCGACGGGGCTGAAAAGACCTTGAATCAACGCTTACCAATTTTTAAAACCATCTCAACCTGACGTGTATTTGGAATTATTCATTGACTGTTCTTAAGTCACAGGATGAAATAAAGAGGATGGCAGACTCGTGCCGGATAGTGGCAGAGGTACTAGATGGCATCAGGAAAAAAATTGTGCCCGGAGTTACGACAAAAGATCTGGATGACTATGTAGAGTCATTTATCCTCTCAAGGTCGGCAAAGCCTGCTTTTAAGGGGTACAGGGGGTATCCTGCCAGTGTATGCGCATCTGTTAATGAAGAGGTTGTGCATGGAATTCCTTCGGCAAGGAAACTTGAAAACGGCGATATAATAAGCCTTGATATTGGCGTTTTTTTCAACGGCTTTTATGGAGATGCAGCGGTTACTCTGCCGATTGGCAGTATCAGCGCTGAAGCAAAAAGACTCCTTACTGTAACTGAGCATTCTTTACAGGCCGGAATTGAAAAGGCCATTGTCGGAAACAGGTTATTTGATATTTCTTCGGCAGTTCAGCAGTGTGTTGAATCAGAGGGTTTTTCAGTTGTAAGGAATTTTGTAGGACACGGAATCGGCCGGAACCTCCATGAGGAGCCCCAGTTGCCGAATTTCGGTAAGGCAGGTGAGGGCCCAAGGCTTGTCGAGGGGATGACACTTGCTATTGAGCCCATGGTAAATGCCGGAGGATGGGAAGTTACAGTACTTGATGATGGATGGACAGCAGTGACCAGAGACAGGAGTCTGTCGGCCCATTTTGAGCATACTGTGGCAATTACAAAAAATGGGTATAATGTCTTGACTAAATTATAACTAATATTTATAATTATTAGTTCTGTATGCCAAAAGAAGATGCCATAGAGGTCCAGGGAACTATCCTTGAAAATTTGCCCAATGCAACGTTCAAAGTTGAACTTGAAAACGGGCAAATCATACTGGCTTATGTGTCAGGCAAGATGAGGATGCATTTTATCAAGATTCTGCCTGGAGATAAGGTAACGGTTGAGCTGTCGCCTTATGATCTGTCAAAGGGCAGGATAACATATAGATTCAAGTAAGAATCAGCAGGTCTGTATCGATAATTAATTCAGTAGACAGGCATTTTTGGGGTTGTTTTTCAGTTTGAAATGAGGTAAATATGAAAGTACGTTCATCAGTAAAACCGATCTGTGCAAAATGCAAGGTAATAAAACGTGCAGGTGTGGTAAGAGTTATATGCAGTAATCCCAAACATAAACAGAGACAGGGATGAGAAATAAGTTAAAAGTCAGAAGTGAAAAGTTGAAAGTGAGAAAAAATACTGCTGTTAACTTCTCACTTATGACTTCTAACTTCCAACTTTTTGTAAAGGAGATAAAGTGAGAATTTCAGGAGTTGACTTACCCAGAAATGAAAGGGTCGAAATAAGTTTGACAAGAATTTTTGGGATTGGCAGGACGATCTCGAAAAAAATTCTTGAACAATCAGGGATTGATCCGAACAAAAAAACAAGAGACCTTACTGATGAAGACGGAGTCAAGCTGAGAACAGTCATAGATAATGAACTGAAAGTTGAAGGTGATCTCAGACGCGAAGTATCAATGAACATCAAGAGGCTTCAGGACATAGGCAGTTACAGGGGACTCAGACACAGAGCCAAACTGCCGGTAAGAGGTCAGAGAACCAAGACGAACTGCCGAACGCGAAAAGGCCCGAAAAAGGCAATTGGCGGGATGAAGAAGAAAGGATAGTAATGGCCCAGAAGAAAAGAAAAGGCGGCAAGAAAGAGAAAAAGGTAGTCCATTCAGGAGCGGCCTATATACAGGCAACTTTTAATAATACAATTATAACCATAACCGACCAGAGCGGTAATGCCGTAGCTTGGGCATCTGCCGGGGGTCAGGGATTCAAGGGGTCCAGAAAAAGCACCCCATACGCTGCGCAGATCGCGGCTGATGCAGCAGCAAAAAAGGCGATGGGATTTGGAATGCGTCAGATAAATGTTTATGTGAAAGGCCCGGGAGCCGGAAGAGAGTCGGCAATCAGGGCGCTTCAGGCAGCAGGTCTGGAAGTAAACCTCATTAAGGATGTTACCCCTGTCCCTCACAATGGTACCAAACCACCGAAAAGGAGAAGAGTGTAGTGGCCAGATATAGAGATGCCCTTTGCAGACTATGCAGAAGAGAGAGCGAAAAGCTTTTTTTGAAAGGCGACAGATGTTATACGGATAAATGTGCGGTTGAGAGAAGAAAATACGGGCCTGGCCAGCACGGACAGAGGAGAAAGAAACTGTCTGACTACGCCCTTCAGCTCAGGGAAAAACAGAAAGCAAAAGAGACATACGGAGTGCTGGAAAAACAGTTCAAGATATATTTTTATTTGGCAGACAGGAAGAAAGGGGTCACAGGAAGCAACCTTCTTCAGCTTCTTGAGAGCAGGCTTGATAATGTAGTCTATCGTCTGGGAATAGCGTCGAACCGGAGGCAGGCCAGACAGCTTGTTCTGCATGGTCATATTAAACTCAATGACAGGCGTGTAAACATACCGTCCTGCCTTGTCCGGGCCGGAGATACGATAAGCGTGAAAGAGGCCAGCAGGAAGAATGCTATTATTGAAGAAAATATTGCCAAGATTGAACACAGAGGCATGCCGTCATGGGTAGAGATGGATGTGAATACTCTCTCCGGCAAGATACTTAATCTGCCGGTCAGGGAAGACATTGAACTGCCTGTACAGGAACAGTTAATCGTAGAGTTGTATTCTAAATAAATTTAATAATAAATTAATTTCACTGATTCAATGCTGATTACACAGATGATTAATTAAACTTAATGACAATCTGTGTAATCATTTTCTAATCGGTGAAATCAGTATAATGACAAATTATACCAAGGAGGCTTAATGGATCTTAAAGAGAAAGGCTTTCAATTACCCGAAAATATTAATTTTGATTCGGAGAGCCTTACGACTACATATGGCAAGCTTTATGCGGAGGCCTTTGAGAGAGGTTTTGGAACTACTGTTGGAAATGCGTTAAGAAGAGTTTTACTGTCCTCTATCGAGGGAGCTGCTGTAACTTCCATAAGGGTTGACGGAGTTCTCCATGAATTTTCTAATCTTACAGGAGTAAAGGAAGACTTTGTTGATGTAGTCCTAAACGTGAAGCAGCTGCGTTTCAAACTGCATTCAGATACTCCCCAGGTGGCCACAATAGATGTCAAGGGCCCTTCAGAAGTAACGGGCAAAGACATTGTTGGTAACCAGGTTGAGGTTCTGACCCCTGATCAGCATATCCTGACACTCGGGAAAAAAGCTAAAATTTCGATGGAGCTTACCATTGAAAAAGGCAAGGGTTATGTTACTGCAGATGAAAACAAAGATGAAGACCAGCCCATTGACACGGTTGCAATAGACTCGATCTTTACTCCAATAAAGAAAGTTAACTACTGGGTTGAAGGGGCCAGGGTAGGCCGTTCTACTGATTACGACAAACTGGTCATGGAAATATGGACAGACGGCAGTATAACTCCTCAGACAGCAGTGTCACAGGCTGCAGGTATCCTGAATGAGCACCTTTCACTCTTTTCACTCAACGGAGAGACGGTTATTCAGGAGGAGGAGGAAGAAGCAGCAATATCAGAGAGAGTTGAAGAAGAAATACCGACAAGGGAGTCGATCATGGATGATGACTTTTATACGGAAGAGCCGATGGAAGTCAATGATGCACTGCTCAAAAATGTTGAAGAACTTGAACTGTCTGTGCGTTCCTATAATTGCCTGAAGAACGCCAATATCCGCACCCTTGCTGATCTTGTTCAGAAGACCGAGCAGGAAATGCTGAGGACAAAGAACTTCGGACGGAAATCATTGAACGAAATAAAAGAGATAATACAGTCAATGGGTCTCAATTTTAATATGAGAGTAGATGTTGATGAGCTGCAGAAAATGGCATCAGCAAAGAGGACAGACAATGCGTCATAGAGTAGCAGGCAGGTCATTTGGAAGGACCGCAAATCAGAGAAAGGCATTATTCAGAGGACTTGTAACATCACTGTTTGATCATCTGAAGATTGAGACTACAGCTGCAAAGGCCAAAGAGACAAAGCGGCTGGCTGAGAAGATGATTACCCTTGGTAAAAAGGGTGATATCCATTCCAGAAGACTGGCCCTTTCCCGTGTTCCCAACAAGAAAGTTGTAACAAAACTCTTTACGGAAATCGCTCCCAATATAGAAAGAAGCAGCGGTTATCTCAGGGTGGTGAAGTCACGCTTCCGTCCAGGTGACAACTCTGATATGGCAATACTTGAGTTTGTTGATTACGATACGCTTCGAGAAGCGAGGGGAGATAAAAAGGAAAAAAAGAAAGAGGACAGGAAGAGCGCAAAGGCAGATGATAAGCCCGATATAAAGGACAAGAAAGAAAAGAAAGCAAAAGCCGCTGAAAAGGAAGATGTGAAGGAAGAAAAAGGAGAAAAGGCTGAAAAAGCAAAAGAGGAAGCAGAAGAAGAAAAATAGATTTTACTTAATAATTTATGAAAGGCGGCTGATCAATCAGCCGCCTTTTTTTATGGGTAAACGCAGTCCGTAATCCGTCGTTCGTCGTCCGTCACCAATAACCCATCACCCATGACCTATAACATAGTTATGATCATTTGTTATATTTTTGATTTTATTTGTAATTCGTAATTCGTAATTTGTAATTTTATTACAGCGTCTCCTGTAAAAAATCCGTAAACCGCTTCCACGACTTTTCATCCGCATCTTTCCTGTACCTGTCTGAACCGAATACGGTAAAAGCATGGGGTGCTCCGCTGTAGGTTATCATTTCGTGTGATACACCTATTGCCTCGAGGTCAGCTGCAAGCTTTGCAAAATGGTCCATGGTAATGTTTGTATCTGCAGTTCCATGCAGGATCAGCACCTTGCCTTTGGTTTTTGAGTAGTCCTGGCCTTCAGGGGTGTCCAATCCGCCATGAAAGGTGACAAAACCTTTAAGGTCAGCCCCTGATCTGGCGAACTCAAGTACGGCATCACCGCCAAAGCAGTATCCCATCACAACAGCGTTATTGATATTGCCGCCTTTGGATTTTGCTGTTTCCAGAGCGCCGCTTAAGACGGCACGCATTTTTTCACGGTCCTTGTACAGTTCACCTGTATGCTGGCGTTTGTCCTTTACCTCTGTTGGTCTTACTCCAGCCCCGAACAGATCAGCAGCAAACACAGAGTACCCCATAGCTGCCAGCATGTTGGCACGTTTTACTTCATAATCAGTCAGACCGTCCCAGTCATGGATGAGCATTATCAGCGGGGCATCAGTAGAATGACTGATATAGTAACCTTCATAAGGTTCTCCATTAACCGTGTACGTGATATGCTTTCCGTTAGCACCGGCAGTTGCTGATTGTTAGTAATAAATAGATGAATATTATTTATGCACTCCTTAATCGATAATAACATGAGAAATGACTTTTGTGAATTGTTATTGTTAATTCATGTATTAGTTGAAAATTAATGAGAAAAGAGAGGTTTTTTAAAGCTTATCAAATATTATTAGTCCCTCTGACAAGTTAATGATCAGAGCTCAATATATTAAAGATTTATAAAAAAATTCAATAAAGTTAATTAAGTCCGGGTTCATGATTTCAGGGACTTATTCATTATGTAATGAGATGTGGAATTTGCAATGTGAAAGTGAGCAGTTTTTTATCGAGATGAGCCGTTATTTTTCCTCCATGCGATTCAACAATATATTGAACGATATGCAATCCCAGTCCTTTTCCTTCAGTCCTGCCCCTGCCGCGGTAAAAGGGTTTGAAGAAGTTTACAATGTCATATTTTATAACACTCTCACATGTATTGGATATTGTCAAAGCAGAGCTGTCCCTGTAGAAGACATACCCCATCTTTATTAATCCATTCTCTGGTGTATAATTGACTGCATTGTCCATGAGGTTTTCTATGGCACGTCGCATTAAAGATATATCACAGTAACAGACTGCATGAGAAGGTACATCAATAGTAAGGCTGATGTTTTTTGAGAGAATGAGCGGCTCATATTTTTCTTCCAGGCTGTCAAAAATATTTTTTATCTTCACCTCTTCTTTCAATAAATCCAGAGGCTTGAATTTCGATGTCGCCAGGAGGAACAGGTTATTTAAAAGATAGATAATGCTGTTTACCCTGTTTAACAGGGATTTCATGGCATCCCTGTATTCTTCAGGTGTCCTTTCTTTTTTAAGTGATACTTCGAGGATCCCTTTGATAGCTGTCAGAGGTGAATTCAGTTCATGCGTGATATTGGAGGAAAAGGTCTCCTGATACGTAAGCACCCTCTTGACAGGTTTCAAAGACTGATTGACCATATAGCGACTTACAATAAATGAAAGGGAAAGCATCACAGGAAGTGTGAAAAGGATTATTAAAAAGAAAGATCTCTGAAAATTAGAGAGATTTTCCATAGACATTGTGACCCGCATTATATGCTTACTGTCGAGTGGACAGTAGGATACCATATAACTGATATCATTATGTTTTAGAGTTTCATACACCTCGCTGCCGGCAAATGCCGCTTCAAAGAGCCTGATATTTAATGGTGGTTTGAAATGAACTGAAGATTGCATGTCGAGTACAATATTGCCCTGCCTGTCAAGTACCTGATAATATTCATCTTCTATAATTTTATTCAATGTTTCAAAATCATTCTTTATGTAATGGGGCATGATCTCTGTTGCTGTATTATCAATGATATGATCTTTCGCAGACTCAATGAGACGATAGTGAAGGAAGAAAAAAATGATTGCCAGTATAAGGATATTAAAGGTGATTATGATGAAAAGAAAGACTCTATTGAGTTTCTTTTGTGCCGGATCTATCATTTTATACTTTTTCTATCATGTATCCCATGCCTCTTACTGTTTTGATTATATCCTTCTGAAAAAAAAGATTAAGTTTATCTCGCAGTGTCTTGATGTAAACATCTACAATATTTGTCGACGTATCATAGTTATAGCCCCAGACATTTTCGAGTATTTGCGTGCGGGTAAGTATTCGTTCCTGGTTCCTCAGCAGATATGTGAGCATGGCATATTCTTTGGGGCGAAGCATGATCTCTTCATTTCTGAAAAAGACCCTGTGAGAAATTGAATCCACTCTCAGGTCTCCGAACCTGAGTTCGATTATTTCAACCTTCCTGCGACGAAGAATGGCATGTATCCTTGCAAGGAATTCATCAAAAGAAAAGGGTTTAGTAATATAGTCGTCGGCACCGCAATTAAACCCGCTCACTTTGTCTTTGATGGTATCTTTGGCAGTCAG
>CALZMZ010000036.1 GCA_945788685.1 Thermodesulfovibrionia bacterium
TCACAAAAAAAATAATACAGAAAAAATATCCTTCTTTTGAGTATACGGTTTTCAATGACACACCTGTCACTCCGCTATCAAAGCCATTGAATGAATGCAGGCTGGCTTTGATCACTTCAGGCGGGCTTCACTTAAAAACAGACGTTCCTTTTGATACAAAACATAAGGAAGGAGACTGTTCGTACAGATTACTTCCTGGCGACATGGAACATAAGGATCTTATGGTGTCACACGAATCATATGACCACAAGTTTATTAACGAGGACATTAACTGCGTATTCCCTATTGATAGAATGAGAGAGTATGCAATTGATGGCAGAATTAAATCTCTCTCTGAAGAGCATTACAGTTTTATGGGACATATTTACGTAAACGGCCCTCTTCTGGACAACGCAGCATCAGTTGGGAAGCGTCTTAAAGAACTTGGCGTGGATATTGCATTTCTGACACCCACATGAGTAATCTGTAACCAGTCAATCGGGCTGATTGCAAGACAGGTCGAAAAAGCAGGTATAAGTACTGTATGTACCACTTTTCGCAGAGACATTATTGAACTGACAAGACCTCCCAGAGTACTGTCCCTGAAGTTTTCCCCTGGAAAACCTCTGGGCAATCCCGGTGACATAAAAACGCAGAAGGGAATCATTGAAGCCGGTTTCGGGCTTCTGCAGAAAGACATACATGACATGACTGTAGTAGACCTGCCATATAAGCTCAGCAAATTAGGTATGTTCTGACGAAGAAAACCATGCCCTTATAATTGATCTCAGACATCCTGAATCAATCCTTGCTTATATATCCCTTCAAATTTTATAATTAGCACTGTGTTTCCGGTTAAAAAGCCGTTTTTATCAGGATTTGCAGTTGCAGCTCTGTGCAGTTAATCCGGCTAGAAGTGACCATGTAGAAGGTGAGTTTTAAAGCTGCCAGCTCCAGATGTTGGGATGGTGACCATATAAACAGTTATGCAGACTATATAATGATCTGAGAAATTATGATTGAGTTTTCTGACGTATCAAAAATTTATGACAATGATATTGTTCTGAAAGATATATCTTTCACCATTAACAAAGGTGATCTTGCTTTTGTCACCGGTCCAAGCGGTGTAGGTAAAACAACCCTGCTCAAACTGATTTATGCAGGGGCTATTCCGGACGAAGGGAACATAACCGTTGCCGGCTGGGAAATCAGAAAGCTTCAGCAGCGAACAATCCCCTACTTAAGACGTCATGTGGGGGTGGTCTTTCAGGATTTCCGTCTGCTTAACAATAAGAACGTATTTGACAATGTGGCCCTTGCACTGAGAATACATAATATGCATCCTAAGGAAATAAGAGACGATGTTAATGCAGTTTTAAAGGATGTAAAGCTTCAGCATAAATCGCACAGCTTTCCCGATCACCTGTCGGGCGGAGAACAGCAGAGAGTCGTAATTGCCAGGGCAATGGTCAGTAAACCAACAGTTTTGCTGGCTGATGAGCCCACCGGCAACCTGGATTCGGCAAATTCCAAAATAATCATGGACCTCTTTAAAGAGATCAATGCCAGGGGTACTACTGTCCTGATAGCCACCCATAATGAATCACTGTTTCAACAGTCAGGCAGAAGGGTCATATACCTGAAAGACTCTTCTATTGAAATGGAAATATCAAAATGAGGGTCCTTCTTTATTCTATTCAGTCAGCGCTCAAGAATATCTGGGCGGAAAAATGGATAAACCTTCTCACTACCTTATCTGTCGGGATAGGACTTCTCATACTTAGTGCTTTTATCACTGTAAGCCTCAACATGGATTCAGTACTCAAGAAATGGTCAAGGAGTTTTGGTATTGTCGTATATCTTGATGACCAGATTTCAGCTGAAGCAACAGGTACGGTAAGGGATCTGTTTAAACAGGACGCTGACATTATGGAAGTTAATTATATCAGCGAAGACGAAGCTTTAAGCGAGCTCCGTGATATCCTTGGCGCTGATGCCTCCATACTGGATGACCTTGAGCAAAATCCCCTGCCCTCATCTTTTGAACTGAAACTGAAAAGTTCCCTGCTGGAACCGGTATTTGTGAAAAAGAAAGCTGAAACGATAGTGAAGATGCCAGGAGTTGCAGATGTCCAGTATGGTGAAAAATGGCTTGCTTCATTAAATACTGTATCCAGAATAATGAAGGCCAGTACCATCTTTCTTGGAGGTGCGATATTCATAGCGATAATATTTATTACCTATAATACTATCAAGATCTTTTTTTACAGAAGGAAAGAGGAAATAGAGACCCTGAAACTCCTTGGGGCCACAAAATCCTTTATCAGGCTCCCTTTCCTGCTGGAGGGTCTTGTTTTAGGTGTAATTGGCGGCATCATAGGTTCGCTTACCCTTTATGGAATTCATTCATTAATTGTTGCAAAGAGCATTGATTTCATGCCTTCGGTCCGGGCGATAATCATTTCCATCCCTGATGAGATCTTTCTTTCTGTTCCTTTTGTCGGCGCCTTTATGAGTTTTATAGGCAGTTTCATTGCTGTGGGTAAAATCAGGTACTAGGATGAGTAGGAAGTAAGAAGTAGGAAGTAAAAAGTAAGAATTTAAAAATAAAAAATAAGATGTAAAAAGGTTTTTGTGGATAAAAAGGAATTTAAGACATTACACGCTGTTCTTTCAGTTGTTACCCTCCTGATCACTTTTTTTTACTTCTCACTTTTCACTTCTTACTTCTCACCTGTGAACGCTGCCAGCCCTAAAAAGAAGTTGTCCGTAATCGAGAAAAAACTGAAGAAAAAAAAGAAACGGGTAAAAGAGGCAATACAAAAAGAAAAGTCCATACTCTCACGCATAAATAGGATCAATAAGAACATCAATACAACAGAAAAGGAACTAAAGAAATATGACAGGCAGATTTCAGAAACACAGTCCAGAATCATGAACCTGTCAAAGGACATTTCCGGTCTCAAGGACAAACTGGCGATTGGCAAAAAATATCTGGCTGATAGAGCAAGAGACATTTATATGCAGCAGTATGTTGACAACGCTCTCATTCTGTTAACAGCAAATGACTATCAGGACCTGATTACAAAGAGTAAGTATCTCAGTCTTCTTGCGTATCAGGACAGTAAAATCATAAAGAAATACCGCAATGCGATCAACGACATTGATTTCAAGAAACAGAGCATGGAAGTCCTGCAGAACAAACTTGAAACGAGCAAGAAAACTGCCAAAGAAAAGAAAAGCAGTCTGGTAACAGACAGGAAGAAAAAGGACAGGCTGCTCGCAACTGTCCGCAGCAAACGAAGCCTGTATGAAAGAACAATCAAGGACCTTGAGGAATCATCCAAAAAGCTCAGGGAAATGATGAAAAGGCTGGAGAAGCAGCAAATCCCCCGGTCAGTTACAGGCAAGGGCTTTGCAGCATCAAGAGGTCATTTACCCTGGCCCGTTGCAGGAAAAGTTCTCATTCCTTACGGACAATATAAAGACCTAAAGTTTAATATTACTGTTTTTAAAAACGGTATAGAGATCAAGGCAATAAACCGTGAAAAACCAAAAGCAGTGGCCGGCGGCCGTGTAGTGTATTCTGACTGGTTTAAGGGATACGGCCTTTTATTGATTATAAACCATGGCAAAGGCTATCATAGTTTATATGGCAATCTGTCAGAGACATTTCATAAGACAGGTGATATAATTAATAAAGGAACAGCGCTGGGGATAACTGGCAAATCAAGACTTTTGAATGTTCCCGCCTTGTATTTTGAGATCAGGCACAAAGGAAAGCCGATCAACCCAATGAAATGGCTAAAACGGAAAAGCAGAGCAAAGTTAAAGTGATATGCAAAAAAACCGATATAAGTATTGAATAATGGAGGAATAATGTTCAGGAACAAAACAGCTTTTATATTATTATTGATCAGCACTGTCATTTTCTCAGTCATGCTGCTGAGCAAGTCGGATTTACTGAAAAGTGTTAATGCAGAGGAAGGTCAGAATTATAAAAGAATTAAATCGTTTGCAGAAACCCTTTCCCTTGTCAAGAAAAATTATGTTGAAGAAGTAGAAGAGAAAGACCTTGTTTACGGGGCCATAAAAGGCATGCTTAATTCACTGGATCCCCATTCTTCCTTCATGCCTCCGGAGTTATTTACAGAAATGAAGATCGACACCAAAGGAGAATTTGGAGGTCTGGGAATTCAGATAGGGATCAAAAACAGGGTGCTTACCATTATTGCTCCCATTGAAGACACACCTGCTCATCAGGCCGGCGTAGAAGCCGGAGACAAAATAATCAAGATTGATGATGAATCAACGAAAGATATAAGCCTGCATGATGCTGTTTCAAAGTTAAGGGGACCAAAAGGCACTTCAGTTACAATAACCATTCTGAGAGAAGGTCTGGATGAACCCAGGGACATTACAATTGTCCGGGACATTATAAAGCTTAAGAGTGTGAAGTCCAGGGTAATCGATGAACATATCGGTTATGTAAAACTGACCCAGTTTCAGGAAAAAACTGCTTCAGACTTAAAAAAGGCTTTAAAAGAACTGTCCAAAAAAGATATTAACTCAATGATCCTGGATCTGAGAAATAATCCCGGTGGTCTGTTAAAAGGTGCAGTTGACGTTACCAGTCAATTTCTGCCGACCGGCAAACTTGTAGTCTACATCAAGGGCAGAGGCGGTGATAAGACCGAGTTTAAAACTAACAACGGCAATATGTATGCTGATTTTCCCATGATCGTTCTGGTTAATGGAGGGAGTGCAAGTGCTTCAGAGATCGTTGCCGGTGCCCTGCAGGACTGGGAAAAAGCTGTAATCCTCGGCACGCAGACATTCGGGAAAGGCTCTGTTCAGACTGTCATGCCATTAAGTGACGGATCAGCAGTGAGACTGACCACAGCAAGATATTACACTCCAAAAGGAAGGTCAATTCAGACGACCGGCATTACTCCTGACATAGTTGTTAAACTGGAGGCCAAAGAAGGTACACAGACACATCCCGTATTCAGGGAAAAAGACCTGGATAAACATCTGGAAAATGATGTAGACAAGGACAGTAAAGACAGGAAAGATGCGGAAAAGGAAACTGTTGAAGAGGTACCAAATAAAGTCACCGATGATAATGATGCACAGCTTGATCGTGCTGTTGATCTGTTAAAGACATGGCGCGTATTCAAGAAACTTCCAGAAGCAGCATAAATATACTTTCATATTGTATAAGCCACTGATACCTGATCGTGTCAGTGGCTTTTTTGTTAAAGGTTCCAAGGGGTCAAGGAGTCGAGGATTCCAGTTAACGAATTAAGAATTATGATTTTTTTTTAGATGCAGCATCCTTAATTTATTTTGTTCATCATTTTTGATTTTACTTGAATCCTTGGACCCTCAAATCCTTGCCCCCTGCTGTGAACTGGTCAGGAGAAATATCTACAATACTTTTATTTGCTATTGGCAGCTATCACAGTTAATGCGGAATAAAATTGGCGCCCCCGACGCGATTCGAACACGTGGCCTACAGATTAGGAATCTGCCGCTCTATCCAGCTGAGCTACGGGGGCAACCAAAAAAAATATGAAAATTATACCACATTTATTGATCTTAAGTCTGTCTAAGACACTGATCAGATTTCAAATGCATCTCTGATAAGATCAACCTCGGGCTTTCCTTTTTTATGACATATACTGACGATGTCAAATCTGCATTGTGGAACATCTCTGAGTTTTTTTAAAAAAAGAGTTGCAACATTTGCTATTTTCCTTCTCTTTGCCCTGGTTACAGATTCAAAGGGCTGTCCATATTCAAGGCTTTCCCTGGTCTTTACCTCTATAAATACCAGGGTCTCTCTGTCCCTTGCGATTATGTCGATCTCTCCCATTGATGTTTTAAAATTACGCTGAATAATTCTGTAACCTCTTCGTTTAAGGTATTTGACTGCAAGCCCCTCCCCTTTATGACCAAGTTTCACCATGTCCCCCTTTTTTTAGTGACGCGTGACGCGTAACAAGTAATTCATTATCCGTTATTCGTTTCTGTTTCTCGTCACTCGTTACCCGTCACGCGTCACGGTTTATTAATTTTTCTAAAGAAACAGGTCCTGCTGCCGGTGTGGCATGCACCTGCCCCAACCTGCTCTACCTTTACAAGCAGAGTGTCCTCATCACAATCATAAAGAATTTCTTTGACGAGCTGTACATTTCCTGATGTTTCGCCCTTGGTCCAGAATTCTTGTCTTGACCTGCTCCAGAAACAGGTCTTGCCGCCCTCAATAGTTTTTTTCAGTGATTCATCATTCATATATGCCATCATCAGTACCTCACCGCTTTTTTCATCCTGTATAATTGCAGGGATAAGTCCCTGTTCATTATATGTAAGCTTTGGTATCATGTAACGACCTCCTTATTGAGTCGTCATATTTTATAATAAATACACACTGAATAACTACTCGAACCACATGAAATTAATTATATCAACAGTTCGATCCACTCCAGGTTCCCTGTCTCTAAACCAGGACTACTATGTTATAATCAACATGAAAATATGGATCTGATAATTGTCAAATATTTATGAATAAAAAGCTCATTACCCTTTTTCTTGCCTGCTTAATCCTTATACTATCTTCAATGGCATCAGCGATAAGACCTCATATATTCGGACCTCAAATAAAAATAATAGATAATAATATCATAGTGAACCTATCTCTCCAGAACATCTCAGACCTTGAAGCAGTAATTAACTCCGGAGTTGGAAAAGAAATAATCTTCACTGTAGAGCTCTTAAGAGACTGGAAATTCTGGCCCGATGAATTTGTTGCGTCCAAAACTTTCAGAAAAATCATTAAATATGATTATCTTCGCGATCAGTACCGGGCAACTTCTTACGATGGACTGAACAGAACAGAAAAACAGTTCAATAATTATTATTCAGTGAGAAACTGGATTTTTACTGAAAAAGGAATAAAACTGGCAAATGTAAGAGGACTTGAGCCGGATGAATATTATGTCAGGGTCATCGTTGAATCAAAAAGCCTGAAACAGCTGCCTGTCATAGGCATGTTAATGCATCTTGTACCTGAAACTGATATGACAATAGTGAAAGAATCTTCTGATTTTCATATTGGAGAAGAACAGTGAAGAACCTGAAAGTAATTCTTGGCTTCCTGCTGTTCAGCATAGTTGCTGTGGTTGTTACAGGGGTCGTTCTCAATTATTTTGGAGTTGAACACGGATCCCTTTTGATTAAAGTAGGACTGATTTTTATTGTTGTAAATATCGTCCTGTATCTGCTTATCCTCATATCATCGGTATTCCAGAACCTCTTTAGGATTTATATTGAAAAAAAGAAGAAATCCATTGGTTCGAAATTCAGGACTACTCTTGTACTTTCCTTCCTCGGACTTGTTTTTGTTCCGTCAGTATTGCTGTTTATTCTTTCAAACCAGTTGATAAATAATTCCATTGACACCTGGTTCTCGCTGGAAGTCCAGAAACCAATTTATGATTCAATGGACGTCGCAAAAGTTCTTTACGTTAAGGAAAAAGAGCATGTAAAAAACTATGCCGCACTCCTTGCATCAAATGATGACTTTTTAAATAATGACCTTCATCTTCACACCGGCAAAAAAAACTTCAGGGGATATCTGGTCGCACAAAGAGATGGATCACCTATCATTGACAGCGCATTTGACGGGTATACGGTGAGCACCATAATATCAGGACCTGATGGAGACCTGATCAAGGCTGCCTCACCTGTCAGGAGAAATAATAAAACAGAGGGTGTTGTTGTTGTAGAAACCATTATTTCCAGAGATGTGGTCGACAAGATGGAGTCCATACAGAATTCATTTAATGATTTTGCCCAGATCCAGGCCCAGCAGCAACCGGTACGATTTGTATATTTCTCCATGCTGACCATAGCTACCCTGCTGATTATATTTCTTGCACTCTGGGCATCATTGCGTATTGCAAAGGGGATAACTGTCCCTATTCAGTCGCTTGCAGAAGCAACCAGAACGGTAGCTCACGGTGATCTGAACGTAAGAATAAACCTCCACAGGGATGATGAAATAGGCCTCTTAATCAATTCTTTCAATAAAATGCTTGATGACTTACAGGAGGGAAAACAGTCCCTCGAAGTTTCCTATAAAGAATCCGACCGCAGAAGACTCAGTATGGAATCGATACTTCAAAATATTAATACAGGGGTAATTTTCTTTGACAGAGGTGGCAGGATAATGACCATTAATGATGCTGCCTGTACAATGTTGAATATAAATCGATCAGATATAGAGGGTAAAATCCATAAGGACCTGCTTACCATGCTCAAATCTGAAGAGTTAAGCAATATGGTAAAACACCTCAGTGAAAAAGGATTTGGAGCAATTAAAAAAGAAATACATATTTATCTCAACGGCAGGCCCATGGATCTGAGTGTATATATGACCATCTTAAAAGATGCTGATGACAGATTTATTGGAACACTTGTTGTATTTGACAACTTGACCGAAGTCATCATGGCACAGAGGGCCCTGGCATGGCAGGAAGTGGCAAAACGGATCGCCCATGAAATAAAAAACCCGCTCACGCCAATCAGACTTTCAGCTGAAAGGCTTATGAAAAAATGGACTGACCATTCCCCTGACTTCGATGAAGTGCTGGGAAGGGCCACCAGAACAATAGTACAGGAAGTAAACAGCCTCAGGTCTCTTGTCGATGAGTTCTCAAGATTCGGGAAAATGCCTAAAATCAATCTGCAGCCAGCTAATATCAGGTCTGTTCTTGATGAAGTCATTGATCTGTACAGTAATGTAAAAGGAACAGAAATAATTACTTCATGGAATTCAGATCTGCCTGAAGTAGAGATAGACAGACAGCAGATAAAGATGGCATTAATAAACCTTGTTGATAATGCTATTCAGGCTGAAGCAGAAAAAATAGTGTTAACCCTTCATTATGATCCGTCACTGGATCTCATTAAAATTGAGGTAGGAGATGACGGGACTGGCATTATGGAAGATGACAGGGACAAACTGTTTTTCCCGTATTTCTCCACGAAAAAAGAAGGCACCGGTCTGGGCCTGGCAATCGTGAACAGTATTATTTCCAAGCATAGAGGGTATATCAGGGTCCAGGACAATCAGCCAAAAGGAACCCAGTTCATTATTGAACTTCCCGTGGGTCATCAATAAATATGTACTGTATTTAACGGGTTGCAGATATATATTATATAATGTATCCTTATTCCACCTGTTAACACAGTAATAGAGGAGCATTGATTTTTAATGGCAAAATCAGCAAAAGCAAACATTCTTGTTGTAGATGACGAAGAAAACATACTTGAAACCTTGAGCGGCATTCTCGAAGATGAACATTATAATGTGGTAACAGCTTCATCCGGTGAAGATGCCATTGTACGTTTCCCTGAAGTTTCTCCTGACATTGTCCTGATGGATGTATGGATGCCGGGTATTGATGGAATTGAAACCTTAAAGGCCCTGAAAAAAATTGATAATAATATATGCGCAATAATGATATCCGGTCACAGCAATATTGATACAGCAGTCCATGCAACAAAACTGGGTGCTTATGATTTTCTGGAAAAGCCCCTTTCTCTGGATAAAGTACTGATCCGGGTAAAAAGGGCGCTGGAGATGAAGTCTCTGGAGAAAGAGAACATAAAGTTAAAAAGCAGCATTTCGTCCCATTGGCAACTTATTGGAGATAATAAAAGAATCGATGAACTCAGAAAGAATATATCAAGGGCAGCTGTATCTCAGGGCCGTGTCCTTATTTTAGGAGAGAGCGGCTCCGGTAAAGAGCTGGTTGCCAGGGCACTTCATGAAGAAAGCGAGAGAAGCAGGAACAGTTTCATAGAGGTAAATTGTGCGGCCATTCCTCATGAGCTTATCGAGAGTGAGCTTTTCGGTCACGAGAAAGGTTCATTTACCGGAGCATTTGAATCTAAAAAGGGTAAGTTCGAACTTGCGGATGATGGAACTTTATTCCTTGATGAAATTGGTGACATGTCTCTGGTAACACAGGCCAAGGTCCTGAGAGTTATTGAGACCCAGGAGTTCCAGAAAGTCGGTGGAAGCAGAAAAATCAAGGTAGACGTGAGAATTATAGCAGCTACCAACAAAGACCTTGAAGAAGAAATAAAAAATGGTAATTTCAGAGAAGACCTGTACTTCAGACTTAATGTCATTCCCATGTTTGTACCGCCTTTACGGGAGAGAAAAAGTGATATTCCTCTTCTTGCTGATCATTTTCTTAATACCTTTGCGATGCAGTACGGTAAAAAGAAAAAAAGCATGAGTAAAAATACGATAAAGGCTTTAATGGACTATGAATGGCCGGGTAACGTAAGAGAGCTGAAAAACGAGATAGAGCGCCATGTAATAATGAACCCTGCCGATACAATTGATATAAAGGAAGTTCATATTGCGAAGGGAATAAAATCTGATTATTCATCTATAAAAACATTACGGGATGCCCGAGAGCATTTTGAAAAAGATTTTATAATGAACAAACTTCAGGACAATAACTGGAATATATCAAAGACCGCCGAAGAACTTGAAATCGAACGAAGCAACCTCCACAGAAAAATTAAATCACTTGGAATAGAAACGCCTTAGGGTCACAGTGTCAGGTTTCAGGTCTCCATTCTTCAGAAATTAAAAGGTTCTCGCATTTAAACCATAATTATGATGCAATTTCTTTTCGGGCTGAAATAACCGCGAAGTTAGCATACCGGTATTCAACTGTCACATTACTAAAACCGATACTACGCATTACATCAATATGCTGCATAAGAGGCATGGGATTTTCCCCTTCCATTTTTAATCCCGCAGTAAGTTCCTTTCTGAATGCGGATACTGACATATCCTGAAGTTTACTGTAAGACAGGGAAGACTGATCTTCCAGTAAACGAGCCAGATCACTGTCTTTTTCAATTCCTTTCAGATTCTCAAGCACTTCCTGCACCCAAAGCACGTACTGAGGATCATTAAAGTAAGGTTCAGTTGAGGTAATATGGTCTGACACAAGAAAGCATCCGCCCTGTTCCATGGAGTCATAAATTTCCCGGTATAATTCTCTCTTGCGCTCATGGGTAAGATGATGAAGTGCATCAATGGTCACCACAAGGCTGAATGGTCCGGAGACACCTGCTAACCAGGAAGGAGAAGAATAATCAGCAAGAATCCATTTGATTCTGCCATCATTATCTTGAAGGACCGTTTTTGATTTTGCCTGCTCCATCATCTTCTCAGCACCTTCCACGGCTTCAATAACTGAATGAGGGTAATGTTCTGCAAGCAGTTCAGTCATGATTCCTGTTCCGGCACCAAGCTCGAGAATTCTACATTCAGATGAAGAATGTACCGGCAGAAGTGTCTCCAGCACCCTTAACCTTTCTGTGCGTCTCAGAGCGTACAGATTAATAATTCTGTCATATGTGCTGGAGCGTCTTTCTGAATTAAATTCTGTTTTCCACTTTGATGAATCGGATGTCAGTTTTCCAAATATTCTTTTTATGCCCGTAATCTGCAACAGGGCCTTTAATCTCTCTGCCAATTCACTCTCCTGTATGTCTCTGTACCGGCTATATGATATGAACTTCAGATGATAATAACATGTCCGTCAGTGATTAACAATTGAAAAAATATGAATGACAGTTAAAAAAGTCTTGTAGGGATCATCTGGTTTACACAGTATGCCGATTGTCAACAGTCTGTTGAAAAAGTCTCTTTTGCTGTCATTCTTAACGTAGCGAAGAGGAGTGAAGAATCTTAGTCGAGTTTTTTCGGCTGTAAGCTGATCGCTGAATGCTCATGGACTAAGAAGTGCTGACAGGAGCATCAGCAAGATGCATGGATACTGATTTTGAAGAGCCGGGCTCCTCCATTGTTATGCCGTAAATATAATCAGCTGCCTCCATGGTACGCCTGTTGTGAGTGATGGTAATGAACTGAATGTTTTTGGCCAGTTCATTCAGCAGGCGAATAAACCTCTCTGTGTTTGACTCGTCAAGAGGGGCATCAACCTCATCAAGGAGGCAGAGCGGTGTGGGCTTTATCATAAATCCTGCAAACAGCAGTGCGAGGGCGGTCAGGGCCTTTTCCCCGCCGGAAAGCAGCATCAGGTTCTGCAGTCTCTTCCCGGGAGGCTGGGCGACTATTTCTATTCCTGCGTCAAGTATACTCCCTTCCGTAAGCTGCAGCTCTGCCCTTCCCTTTCCAAAAAGCATGGTAAATACTACCTTGAACTTTTCATTCAGCTGTTCAAATGCCTCTTCAAGCCTGCTTTTTGTTGTCCTGTTGATTTTCTGAATTGTGTTTTCAAGGTCAGAAATTGACTCCATGAGGTCATCACGCTGTTTTGTTAGAAATTCATACCGCGACTTTAACTCCTCATATTCATCAAGAGTCCCCATGCTTACAGGACCTATTGATGTAAGCTTATCCTTAAGCAGGGGCAGTTTTTCCTCCTCTTCAGCGTTCACCTCAACAGGAATCTCTGCTGTCTCAAGTTCTATCCGGTATGTTTTGTTAATATCTTCTACAAGGTAGTTCAGCTTCATCGACTGCTCCATCTTCTTCATCTCTACCTGGGCCAGTTCATGTCTTGCTGCTTCAAGTTCAGAGGCAAATTCCTTTGCCTGTTTTTCGATTAACGCCAGTTCTGCAGTCTTTGATTCAAGGACTTCATTCACTTTGGAAGCCTCTGTTCTCAGTTCTCCTGATTTAAATATCTTTGTTTTTAAAGTGGTCTCCTTCTCAACAACCTCATTCTCTTTCCGGCTGATCGAATTTTCAATATCAAGACGTTCATTATGCATCTCCAGCTTTTTCCGATCAATCTCAGAGAGGGCCTCATGCAACCTGCCTGTCTCCTTTTTCACTGAGGTCATCTTCTCATTGGAGGCAGCAAGGTTAAGCTGTATTTCTGTCAGACCGGCCCTCATGGTCTCAAGCGATTCTCTTTTTTCCGAAATAATATTGCGGGTTGTCATGATCTGCTCTTCTAACCGCTGCTTCTCTTCTGCAAGGGACAGGTTTATTTTTTCTTTCTCCTTAAGGCCGTTTTCCAGTATATCCTTTTCCCTGTGGTCATCAGATATCTCATGTGATATGTACTCATGTTTCTTTTTGAGACGGGAATTTTCCTCCTGAAGATTCTCTGTTTTGATTTTCAGTTCATGACAATATTTTTCCTGGCCTGAAATTTTTCCATCAAGTGATATCATCTCGTTCTCTATATGGAGTATGTCCTCTTTTAATGCAGCAATTGATATTTCATTTCCCTTGATCAATAGCTTTTTAGACGTAATGTCCTTTTCCAGTTCCTTGATCATACGCTTGATCTTCAATACGCCTTTATCAGTCCCTCCAAAAACCATGCCGGACGGTTCAAGGACCTCGCCATCAATAGTCACAAAACAGGGCAATGTACGACCAGACTTATTGCCGGATTTTTCCAGAAGTGAAATGGCAGTATTAAGATTGTCCACCAGTATTACATCATGCAGCAAAGCCGAGGCTATCTTTTCATATGCTTCACTCACTCTGGTAAACTTCGTGATATTGCCAATTACACCACTGCCGTTGAGTTCATGAGACAGGGGAACCTGTGAAGATGCACTGCCAGAAGGGCTGATACTGATAAAACCGCTTCTCTTTGTATTCTGCTCCTTGATAAGTCCGAGGGCTCTTATGACTTCATGGTGATTTTCAACAACAGCCGCACTCAGTTTGTCACCCAGTACTGCCTCAAGTGCGGTTTCATATTCCTTCGGGGTCTCAAAAATATCAGCCACCCGGCATAGTGTGTTTATGCTTTCATCAAGGGACTTCATCTGGTCCCTGTCCATTTCCTGCAAAGACTCCAACCGGGAATTCATGGCAGCCAGGTCTTCCCTTGCACGGTAAAGCAGTTCCTCATCAGAGGACAATTTTATTTTCTTTGTCTGAAGCTCACCTGCAAGTGTGTTCTTACCCTTTTTAAATTCGGCAAGTTCTGACTCTACCTTTGCATACTCATTTTTTGTCTGATCATAATTCATATTCAATGATGATAAATTTTCATTCAGGGTGTTAATGTCGTGTGAGTTCTTTTCAGCTTTCCGGATGATATTCTCAATACTGATTGAGATCTGTGACATTTCGTTTTTAATATTGCTTGTCTCCTCAGCCTTCATGAAGAGATTTTTTCTCATCTCTTCTATTTCACTATCCGAGGCTGTAATTTCATTTTCTGATGTTGTAAAAACAGACTTTCTCTCATTAAGAATTTCCTGGAGATTTGTAAGTTCAAGCCCTATCTCTTTTTCCTCGTTGCTTATCTTTTCAAGTGATACAGATCCGGCTTCCTTTTCTGTATCAAGTTCCCTGTCCTGTCTTGCTAATGTTTCATGACGTTCTCTCAGGTTTTCACAATCGCTTTTCAACAGAGCTATTTTACCTTCATCTTCCATCACTTCCTTTTCAAGTTCATACATACCGGTTCTGATTCCAGCAAGGAGCTTATCCTGTTCAATACAGAGCCTCTTTTTCTCTTCGATCATTGAATCGGTCGAATGAACACTCGCAGAAATTTCCGCTTCCCTGGACTTTAATGAATTCTCGGAACCGGTAAGGCTTGATATGTCACTTTTCAGTTCATTGAAGTCACGCTTGGCAATTCTTGTTTCGATATTTTTTATATTGTCAAAAAGTTTTTTGTACCTTTCAGCTTTTCTGGCATGTCTGTCAATTGAATTGATCTGTCTCTTTACTTCCGCAACAATGTCCTGCAGTCTCTGCATATTGGATTTTGATAACTCCAGCTTGTTGATTGCTTCCTGCTTTCTTACTTTATACTTCATTACACCGGCTACTTCCTCTATGAGGAACCTGCGGTCCAGAGGCTTGGAGTTTACAATGTCACCGATCCGTCCCTGTTCCAGAATGGAATAAGCTTTCAGCTCCAGTCCTGTATCAAGAAACATGTTTTTTATATCTTTAAGCCTGCAAGGGACTTTGTTCATCAGGTAATCACTTTCACCGGATCTGTAAAGGCGGCGCGTGACCGATATTTCCGTCATCTTCTTTTTGTCTTCGCTGTCAGATCCATTTGGACCCTCATTGATAATATCGGAAAGGACCAGAGTCACTTCAGCCATACCCTTGGTCTTCTGTGTTGCAGAACCGGCAAATATCACATCTTCCATACTGCCGCCGCGCAGACTTTTTGCGCTCTGCTCACCAAGCACCCATTTAAAGGCGTCGACAATATTGCTTTTGCCGCAGCCGTTGGGACCGACAATTGCGGTTGTACCGGGATGGAATTTGAAAACAGTTTTACTGGCAAATGATTTAAAACCGACCATCTCAATTCTTTCAATGCGCATATTATTATTCCCTTTTATCCAAGATTAATCATAAAACAAAATATTATATGATGACAGAACAGTTATTTCAACTACTTCAATTGAACAACCGACACAACTAAATATAGTGAGTCATCATAAATAACCACCTATATACAGTGTTTTTTACTCCAAATAATATATACCATAAGGCCATTTCTATCAAGTAAAATTTTTATATCATGAATACCTGATATTTTATTCTGAATAATTAAGGAGTTAGAAACTTAAGGATTCAAGGGAACAGATTAGTTCTTTGTTTGTTATTCCCGTGGTCTGTTGAGTGGGTCGGTGCGACTCTCGCGTAGACTCGCATCGAGAATCCAGATTTTTTTATACGCTACTGGATTCCGGCTTAAGGACTGCCGGAATGACATCATTGTTTTTTACAACTTTGAGCTCTGCCGCGCGTTGTTCATTCATTATTCTTTCTCATTATTCTTTTTCTTGACCCCTTGGACCCTTCTCGAATAATTGAAATAGATCGTGACGGCACGCGTTATCGGGATGAATTTAAAGAATATCATCAATATATAATTTGAGAATATCGGAATGACAATCAGAGACTTTAAAGGAAGGGACATCCAACTTCGTTCGTTAATAAATTTCAGATAAAGTCATTATTTTCTTCTCTGGTGCTTGGTTCTTTTGAGAAGTTTTCTGTGTTTATGCTTGCTCATTTTCTTCTTACGCCACTTTACGACGTTTCCCATTCAATCACCTCCTTGATTAATAAGTATACATCTATCGAATGTATCGATTAATTCTTTAAAGTACAAGCCCATATTTTGCATTATCGCGAATATTTTTTCCAGTTTCAGAGATATTAATGCTTATTGACCGGAGTATATTCAGTCGCCTGATGCATAAAAGCCTCTAACTCAATACCTGCACAGGTAGCTTCGACTCCGTCATACGATGCGCTCAGGGTTGGAATCCCCCAGTCCTCTTTCAGGCCTTTCAGGAGTGCACTTACAATGGTCCCGGGCATACAGCCGAAAGGCATGGCACTGATTATACCGGAAGCGCCTCTTTTTGCAAAGTCAATTGCCTTTCCCATGCTCAGGACTGTTTCGCCTTCAAACGAGTCATCAAGATAAGGAGCGGCATTTTTTAATATCTGGCCGGTAGAGGGTTCATGAACTGTCTTCAGAAAACCCTCAAACGGCGCTGAGAATTTTTTATCAATACCCCTCTGAACATGCGTGGTAATCATTGTTTTAAAAATATCGTTAATGATCTTTCTGGACATGGAACTGTTTTTCAGTCTGACCATGGATTTACGAAGACCCATCCGGTTAACATAATAGATCCACTCCTCCAGAGGCGCAAGCCAGACCTCTCCTCCAAGCTCCTCAACCTTACGCACAATATTCTCATTTGCAAATCTGTTGTGCCTGACAAATATCTCCCCTATGATACCTATAAGAGGCCTCTGCTCATTATTTCGGGGAATACCTTCAAATGATGTCTTCATATCATTGATAAGGTCCATCATTAAATTACTGTTGGTGAGCAGCGTCTCATATATTTTAAACAGGTATTTCTTATAAAACTGGTCAGTCTCTCCTTTATTTATTTCATATGGTCTAGTTTCATGAAGGCACTTCATTAAAAGGTCTGTTGCAATGATTCCACGCCAGGCCTGTTTGGTAAATTCACTGCCAACAACCCCAAGGTCACTGTAAAAAGACTCGTCCTGATTTGGAGAGTGAACAGGGACTTTAGGAAACCCGATCTCATCAAGAACAAGCCTGTGAAGGACATTATATTGACCAAAGCGGCAGGGTCCTGCACCTGATGGCATGAAAAATACTGACCTGTCAGGTTCAAATTCGTCAGACAGGGCCTTTTTGACCATGTCGCCTGTAGTAATGGCGCAGGGATAACATTCCTTACCTGATACATACCTCCTGCCAAGCTTGACAGAATCAGAATCCGGCGTATCCATAACCTCTGCATCCAGCCCGCACGTCTTAAATGCTGCGGCAAGTGCATAGGCATGGTCGGACATCCTGGGAATATAAACTATCTTGTTTCTTGCCCCCTTGTTAATAGATAACGTCGAAAGCTTTTTGACCTCATTAACCGGAGTTTCATCTCTGCTGCTGATACTGTCAAGAAAGGCCTCACATCTGGTTATTACCCCGGCATCAGCACTGTGTTCATCAATCTCTATCTGAAGATAAGGCTTTCCTGACATTGATTCCTGGAAAAACCTCTGTATAAATGAATCAGGACCGCAGGAAAAGTTTCCGATGTACAGAGCATACAGTCTCGGATTGTCCCTGATTATCTCGGCAGCCTTAAGAATGCTCTGTCCGGACCTCCAGTACATGTTACTCCACGTCACGGAAATATCAACAACTTCAAGAGGCAGGTAGTCCATAGGTATGGAAAACACACCCAGTGATGCAAGCTTTTTCGGGATCTCAAGATTGATGCCCGCATCAAATGCATTGTATGCCCGGCCTACTATTACTATTGACCTTTCAGGTACATTCTCAAGGACCTGTCTCCCTCGCTTTTTAATTGAACAGTGGAATTCCTTCTGGTTACTCTCTGATATTTTTAAAGCATTTCGTATGGCACTTTTTGATATTTTGAAAGGTCTGAGCGACCTGTATAATTCATTGAGAAGATAGCCCTCTCCTCTTTCGAGATTTACAATGGGAACAAGAAAATGCTCTTTGCCAAAGGCAGTGCCTGCAATATAAGGCATTGTCTGGGCATAGGGACAGGCAAAACTGCGCAGGCTTTCACTGTCAGGATTAAAGTTAATAAAACTCGGCATAAAGATGGCATCAACATCCTTTTCCAGCAGGTCCTTTATATGTCCGTGAGCAACTTTATGGGGGAAGCAGCTTTCAGCCAAAATGCTCTCCAGACCTTTGCTGATTACCTGCCTGTTTGTACTGTCAGACAGGACCACTTCAAAACCGAGCTCCCACAAAAGAGTACTCCAGTAAGGAAGGAAATCATGAAAAAAGAAAATCCTGGGAATACCGATACGTTTGACCTTTTTGCCGTTACCGTTTCTGTCTCCGGCAAAAGCCATTGCATAGTCACAGTTACTCTTGGTAAGAAATGCCTCACGTTCGGCAAACAGGTCCGGCAGTACCTGCTCATCACCTCCGATTTTTTTGCGTTTTACATCATACTTCTCACACCTGCTTCCATAAAAGAGAGGATGCTCTTCTCCCTCAACCTTTACCCTGTTGATCTCACAAAGATTGTCACATCCTTTGCATTCAAAAGACTTGATCGTATACTGTCTCTGTGACAGATCAAATCCCTTGAAGGTCGTTGTCCGATGCCCGTTATCCGTTGTCCGCAAACTGTTTTTACCGTTGTCTTTTCCTGACTCCTGACTCCTGACTCCCAACTCCTGTCTTTTGTCTCCTGACTGCTGACTGCTGACTGCTGACTGCTGATTCTGCATATGTTTTTTCGCGATAATGGCCATTCCGATCGCACCGGTAACATCATGATGGGGCGGAACAATAATCTGTCTGTCGAGGTATTTTTCAAATGCAGCAACAACAGCCTTGTTAAATGCCGTGCCGCCCTGGAAAAAAATTTTGTCCCCGATCTTTTTGTCGCTGACGACCCTGTTAATATAATTCTGCACAATCGAATATGACAGTCCTGATACAAGGTCTTCCTTGGGAGCGCCTCTCTGCTGTCTGGAGAGCAATGAGTTCTCCATAAAGACAGTACATCGTTCTCCAAGTGAACAGGGTTTATCCGAATTAAAAGCAGTCATGGCAAAATCATTCTTTACCGAAATATCCAGCTTTTCAGCCTGCTCCTCCAGAAATGACCCGGTGCCTGCTGCACAGGCCTTGTTCATTTCAAAATCAACTATGATGCCGTCCTTGATAGAAATATATTTAGAGTCCTGGCCTCCGATCTCAAAGATAGTGTCAACGTCTGGATCGATATCAGCAGCAGCCCTTGCCTGGGCAGTGATTTCATTCTTGACAATATCAGCGCCTACAAAATCAGCAATCATGTACCTGCCAGAACCTGTTGTACCTACCCCGAGTATATTAATCTTATCACCGATTTCTTCGCCCATTTCTTCAAGTCCCTGCCTTACTGCGTCTATGGGTCTGCCCGCTGTCATGAGGTATCTTTTTGACAGAAGCCTTCCCTCTTCATCTATAGCTGCGAGGTTTGTGCTGATAGAACCGATATCGATTCCAAGGTAGGCGTTTACCTTTTCATCTTCCTTCATCTGGTGTATGTAATATGAAATCTGGTGTCTCTTATCGAACTCATCTTTATCACTGCAAAGGGGTTTATGCGCAGAACCTTCATCCTTAAGGTTTTTGATATAATTTTCCAGCTTTGTTATATCAAACAGGTTCTCAGTGCCCTGCTCCATATCTTTCATCACAGCTCCGATTGCGGGCATAACAGCAAAATGTTCAGGTATGACAAGATCATCAGCAGGAAGCACTTCTTTAAAACCTCTTGCTACACCTTTATTGGCAGCAACACCTCCAACAAAACCGATCGGTGGCGGCAGCTCCATGTTTTTGCAAATACTGCCTTTAAAATTTCTGGCAACAGCAAAACAGAGTCCCGCCACTATATCTTCCAAAGGAGTTGCTATCTGCTGAAGGTGAATCATATCTGATTTGGCAAACACACTGCAGCGGCCTGCAATGCGGGGTGGTCTTTCAGACTTGAGAGCAAGCTCACTGAACTCTTCAATGCTCAGGTTTAGTCTTTCTGCCTGCTGGTCAAGAAACGATCCTGTACCGGCAGCACATACAGAGTTCATCGAAAACTCCTTTACAGCGCCATCATGCAGAAGCACAAGCTTGGAATCTTCACCGCCCATCTCGATTATTGTCTTCACATGAGGATATAATTTCCGTGTAGAGTAGCTTAATGCAACAACCTCATTAACCGGAGATATTCCCAGTGCTTCTGCAATAAGTTTACCGGCAGAACCGGTAATGCTCAGATAACACCCTGAACTGTTTTTCTCCAAAAGATCGTACGCAATTGAAAGGGGATTACCTTTATGACGAACATATGTGGTCGTAATAACAGTTCCGTTCTGGTCCATTTCAGCCAGTTTTACGCTTACTGATCCTGCATCAATGCCTAAAAATCTCTTCATACCGCTTATCCTACTTTCTTAAAGATTTATTCAATCTTTTTTCGAGGGATTCTATCTTTCCGTCTATCCTGTTCTTCATACCTTTTCTGTCATCAATGGAAATCGTGGTTAATACCCTGTCACTGCTTTTTACTGTTTCCTCATGACACTTGCCAATAAGCCCAATAACCTCATCCCATGTACCTTCCACAACAGTACCCATGGAATTCAGTTTATAGGGCAGTCCGCTATTATCTATTATCTGCAATACCTTTGCAACATCTTTTCCTAAACTTACACCTTTGTCCAAAGGAACGATACTGAATTGGGCGAGCATTTTTTTAATTTTCCTGGTTGCTGATAAAAAAGATCACATTATTTAGAGACACATCTGCAGGCAAAAAGGAATGATCGCACGCAGGTATGCAAACCATATGATTAAATAGAAAACCACCCATTTTTAATGATATATCATAAAGTTAAATACATTTCAAGAAAAATCTATGCTTCCCGATAATCCTTCAATTACAGGTGACAAATAAAAAGGAACTGGATTCCCGCTTAAAGAACTGCGGGAATGACACATTTAAACAAGTTTATAACCTGTAAGTAAATCGTTAGGCTTCCTTTTTTTCTTCTTCCTTTGCTGCGATCAGCTGTTGCGCAACATGGGCCGGCACTTCCTCATAGTGGGAGGATTCCATTGTATACATTCCCTGTCCACTGGTTAAAGAATTAAGCTGGTTCGCATAGGTCAGCATTTCAG
Source organism: Thermodesulfovibrionia bacterium (assembly GCA_945788685.1). GTDB lineage: Bacteria > Nitrospirota > Thermodesulfovibrionia > UBA6902 > UBA6902 > CALZJD01. Next base: position 21,267 of record CALZMZ010000036.1, read on the forward strand.
CCATGGGCACCAGTGCTGAAACCTGCTGGTCTCCGCCTTGAAGGGATTCAACACCCTGTACCTTTCCGCGCTTTGAATTGAGATCACCAATAACATTTCCAAGAAACTCTTCGGGAGTGTTCACTTCCACTTTGACAATCGGCTCAAGAATGGTTGCCTTTGCATCAGGTGCAGCCTTCTGTAATGCCATTGAGCCTGCTATTTTAAATGCCATTTCAGATGAATCCACTGAATGATAGGAACCGTCATACAGGGTGACCTTCATATCTACCACCGGATTACCAGCTATCAGTCCGTCCTTCATCTTCGCTACAATACCTTTCTCCACAGCCGGTATATATTGTCTGGGAATGGCGCCACCTACAATCTGGTTTACAAATTCAAAACCGGCTCCCCTTGGCTGGGGTTCCAGCTTAATCCAGCAGTCACCAAACTGTCCTCTTCCACCCGATTGTTTTTTATACCGTCCCTGTGCACTGGCAGATTTCTTTATTGTTTCCCTGTACGGGATTTTCGGGGACTTCATATTTACTTCAACGCCGAACTTCCTCTTGAGCTTTTCAAGCGTAATTTCAATATGCATCTGTCCGGTACCGCCGAGTATCATTTCACCGGACTCTTCGTCCCTGTGAAATTTCAATGCAGGGTCTTCCTCCAGAAGCCTGTAAAGGCCTGTTCCGACTTTTTCTTCATCGCCCCTGGACTTCGGCTCGATTGCATAGGATATCATCGGATCAGCAGACTTGACAACTTCAAAAAGAACAGGGTTTGCCGGATCAGACATGGAGTCTCCTGTCTGGGCTTCCTTCAGTTTTGCTACAGCTGCTATCTCTCCGGGACCAACCTCCTTGACCGGCACCTGTTTCTTTCCATTGAGATAGAACATGTTTCCCATTTTTTCTTTTCTGTCCCGGGTTGTATTGATTAAATTCGAATCAGACTTCAATATTCCGGAATACACCCTGAATATGGTGAGCTTGCCGGCAAAAGGGTCTGCAATGGTTTTAAAAACCTTCAACGAAACAGGCTGGTCTGCAGACGGCTTTATTTCCTTATCATCATCAGCTTTTGTGTCTCTGGCCATGACCGGTGTCTGTGCTGCGCTTTCTGCAGGTGATGGAAGACAGGAAACTATTGTATCCAGCAGTGGTTGAATTCCCACATTCCCGGTGGCAGAACCGCACAAAACCGGGACGATGGTCCTTGCCAGAGTTCCTGTTTTAATACCTTTATTAATTTCATCTTCTGTAGGGTCTGTCCCCTCAAGGTATTTTTCAAGCATATCATCATCTGATTCTGCAACCTTTTCTATAAGCTGCTTGCGGCTTTCATCGGCAAATTCCTTATATTCACCGGGTATCTCACCCTCTGAAGGCTTTCCATCCCTGAAAGTAATGGATTTCATTTTAAGGAGGTCTATGACACCGGAAAATGCCGGTCCTTCTCCCATAGGGACCGTCAGTGGAACCAGAGATGCTCCATATGACTTTTCAACTCCTTCAACTGCTGTCTGAAAACTGGCATTTTCTTTTTCCATTTTATTAATGAATACGATTCTTGGCAGATTGTATTGATCTGCATACTGCCAGACCTTGCCGGTTTCAGCCTTAACACCTACCCGTGCACCGACCACAACAACTGCTCCTTCAACCGCACCCAGGCAGCACTTCGTGTCCTCCAGGAAGTTTATAAAACCCGGGGTATCAACAAGGTTTATCCGGTGACCGTTCCAGTCACAAAAAGCTGGAGCAGATGATATTGAAAATTTCCTGTTAATTTCTTCAGGTTCAAAATCAGTGGTAGTGTTTTCAGTATCTATGCTTCCCATTCGTTCTATCGCCTTTGTGTCATATAATATGGCCTCAACCAGCGACGTCTTTCCTGCGCCGCCTCCGGCGATTACTGCGATATTTCTGATCTTTCCTACATCGATACCCATCAGTTATCCTCCTCCTCTGGAAATTTTATATCGAAAATTAAGTTTTTATTTGTCATTCCCGAGGTCTTTATCGGGAATCCAGTGAATTACAAAAGCATACATTTCTGGATACCCGCTTTCGCGGGTATGACGACAGCTGCATACATTTAACAAAAATATTTACGCAACATCAATCAACTGATTATTTCACCGATATAGGGCTTTGATTCTGTCCTGGATTCAAGCTTTCCTGACCAGATTTTCACGGCAATTAAAGATAGTATCAGTGATGCAAAACCAGCAATGGCAGCAAACAGGTCTGAATTATACTCTGCAAAATAAGCATCTCCAATATTCTTTCCTGCAATTGCCCCTGCAATAAAGAACACAAGAGGTAACCCATAGACTATCATAGATCCCTTAAGATATGTCTCAGCCTGAAGCAAAACCTTGACGGTCTGTCCTTCCCGGGCATTTACAGGGTTAAGGGCCTCTATTTCCATCCCGTCAGAAGTTGATTCACAGGCCCCCTTGGCTGTACAGCCTTCACAGGCCCCTCTTTTTTGCACAGCAACACGTGCTGTCTCTCCTTCTGTTTTTATTACAATACCGGTCTCTTCAATCATTTTAAAGGCCGTGACGCGTGATGAGTGACGAGTAATCAGTAAACAACAAACCCATCACCCATTACTCATTACTTGTTACAAATTATCCTCTCAGAAGTTTATATTCTATACTGTCCACAAGTGCCTGCCATGATGCTTCAATTATATTTTCTGAAACACCGACGGTACCCCACTTGTGCTTTCCGTCTCCTGATTCAATTAAAACCCGTACCTGGGAGGAAGTGCCTTCACCTGCTGCGAGTACTCTGACTTTATAGTCGATTAGTGAAACCTCTTTTAACTGAGGATAGAACTTCTCAAGGGCTTTCCTTAATGCATTGTCAAGAGCATTGACCGGACCATTACCATCAGAGGCCGTATGTTCCAGTTTGTCCTTTATCTTCAACATTATCGTGGCTTCACTGATCGGGGTCGCTCCTTCCTGTCTCTTGGAATCAATTACCCTGAAACCGATCAGGTCAAAAAACTTTCTATGCATGCCGAAACTCTTCTTTATCAATAGCTCAAGCGAGGCCTCTGCCCCCTCAAACTGAAATCCCTGGTTCTCAAGCTCTTTGAGCTGTTTTACGATATCAAGAACCTTTGGTGAATCAGGGTCGACCTTCAGGTTAAAATCTTTTATCTTGCGAATGATATTGCTTTTTCCGCTTAGATCAGATACAAGTACTCTCTGGTAATTGCCGACCTGCTCAGGTCTTATATGTTCATAGGTCTCAGGATGTCTGAGGATAGCGCTGACATGAATCCCCCCTTTGTGCGCAAATGCACTGTCACCTATAAAAGGCTGTCTCTTTAACGGTCTAATATTGGCTATTTCACTCACAAATCTCGAGACGTCTTTAAGTTTCTTGAGTTTATTGGAAGTTACACAGCTATTATTGAGCTTTAACTTTAAGTTTGGAATTACAGACACAAGATTGGCATTACCACATCTTTCTCCTAATCCATTAATAGTCCCCTGAACATGAGAGGCGCCTGCCTGAACTGCTATTATCGAATTGGCTACCCCGCATTCTGCATCATTATGTGCATGTATTCCAACAGGAGTTTTAAAAGCCCCGACCACCTTTTTCACTATAGATCCGACCTCACCGGGCATGGTGCCGCCGTTCGTATCGCATAGTACCAGACAATAGGCGCCTGCTGAAACAGCAGCTTCAAGGGTTTTCATGGCATATTCAGGGTTGGCCTTATATCCGTCAAAGAAATGTTCCGCATCAAATATGACCTGAGGGACTTTTTTATTGAGATATGTAACGGTGTTATAAATAAGGTCAAGGTTAGTCTGAAGAGACACTCTCAGTGCTTCTCTTGCATGAAAGTCCCATGTCTTCCCAAAGATTGTCAGCACCTCGGTTTTAGATGCAAGAAGTTCTTTAATACTCGGGTCCTGATGGACCTTCTTCGATGCCCTGTGTGTCGAACCGAATGCGGTAAGTTTTGCATTCTTCAATCTGACTTTTGCTGCCTTTTTGAAAAACTCGGCATCTCTGGGATTCGATCCGGGCCATCCTCCCTCGATGTAATGGATACCGAATTCATCCAGTTTATGAAGTATCCGCAGCTTATCTTCAACGGAAAATGAGATGTCCTCTGACTGCGCCCCGTCTCTCAGAGTTGTGTCGTATAATTCTATTTTTTTCATAGGTGCCTTTTACTGTTCTGCCAATTCAAAAGAGTCATGTAATACCTTTACCGCCTTTTCAGTCTCATGGTCATCCACTACACAGGATATTTTGATCTCTGATGTGCTTATCATCATAATATTGATTTCATTCTTTGCAAGGACTTCAAACATCTGTGCGGCAACACCAAAGTGAGACTGCATGCCTACTCCAACGATCGAGACCTTTGCAACTTTCGTGTTCATGTCCACCCCTTTAGTGCCCATATCGTTTGAGACCTTCTGAATAATTTCAAACGCCTTGTTCCCGTCGGCCTTTGATACGGTAAAAGATATATCAGTTGCATGATCAACATTACTGATGTTCTGCACAATCATATCAACATTTATATTCGCATCTGAGACGGCATTAAATATGGCTGCAGCTATACCGGGCCTGTCAGGCACTCCCATGATAGTTATTCTTGCCTGGTTCTTATCGTGTGTAACTCCGGTTATGACTAACTTTTCCATTTCTCCATCCTCCTTTGTGACAAGCGTCCCCGACGCCTGGTTAAAGCTTGACCTTACTACAAGAGGCACATCATATTTTTTAGCGAATTCAACTGAGCGGCCATGAAGCACCTTGGCCCCAAGGCTTGCCATCTCAAGCATTTCATCATATGATACCCTTTCCATTTTTCTGGCATCCGGTACTATTCTTGGATCTGCAGTATAGACGCCCTCTACGTCAGTGTATATTTCACATGCATCTGCATGTAATGCAGCGGCGATGGCTACCGCAGTTGTGTCTGATCCGCCCCTTCCAAGCGTAGTCACATCCTGAAACTCATTAATTCCCTGAAAACCGGCAACAACCGGGACCTTTCCGTCATCAAGGGCTATCTTGAGCCTGCTCGCCTCTATCTCTTCAATCATGGCTTTTGTATGAGAGCTGTCCGTCATGATCCCGACCTGTCTGCCTGTAAAGCTCATGGATTTTTGTCCAAGCTTCTGGATAGCCATTGCCATCAGAGCACTGGTCACTCTCTCTCCGGAAGACAGAAGCAGGTCCATTTCCCTCTCATCAGGCCTGTCAGTAATTTCATTTGCAAAGCTGACAAACTTGTCTGTTTCTCCTGCCATCGCAGATACAACAACGATGACCTGATTGCCTTCTTTGGCTACAGACACCACCCGCTCTGCTACAGCCCTGATTCTTTCTGTATTGGCGACTGATGTGCCGCCGTATTTCTGTACTATTAAAGCCAACTGTTCTTCTCCCAAATTTATATTGAATTCAAGGAATATATATTAATTCTTCCGCAGGAAATAATCCATCAGTTTATGACCCTTTTCAAACTTCACAGCGGTTTTCATTCTGCATATATTTTCAGAATAGGAACGCGCCCCTGATTTCCGCTCTCCCGTATTATCACTTGAATAAATGACAAAAGGCACCGGATCAGATGTATGTGTCCTGACACTAATGGGAGTAAAGTGGTCCGGCATCAGCAATACCCTGTAATCTCCGAACTTCTTCAGACCTTTAAGAACAGGCCCGACCACTTTCAGGTCAAAATCCTGTATAGCCCTGATCTTGTCTTTGATACTTCCATTATGACCAGCTTCATCCGGCGCTTCCACATGCACATACACAAAGTCACAGCTTTTGAGAGATCTTAATGCTGCGTCTGCCTTTCCTTTATAATTTGTATCAATGTATCCGGTTGCGCCTTTGACATGTACTATATCAAATCCTGCGCATACACCAAGACCCTTGGTAAGGTCTACAGCTGATATCAACGCTCCCTTTAATCCGTATTTATCTTTAAATTTCGGGATAACAAGTTTTCTCCCCTGACCCCAGAGCCAGATACTGTTTGCAGTTGCAAGGCCTTTTCTGGTTCTGGACTTATTAACGGTATGACCAGGTAAAATCTCATTTGATTTACTCATCAGGTCATACAGGACATTACTTCCTCTTCCATAAGGAAGATGGCCCTTTACCTTTTTGCCGGTTATGTCATGAGGAGGTGTGCATTTTATCTTTTCCCTGCCTTTTTTCCATACCATTAAATGCCTGTAGCTTACTCCGGGATAAAACCTGATATCTTTGCTACCCAGCTTTTCATCAACATAGTTAATTAATTTTCTTGATTCAGGTGTGGTTATATGACCTGCGCTGTAATCGATCATTCGGGAGCCATCAATGCCGGAACCATTATTGAACTGCAGGTTCACAACATTACACCTGTATGCAACATCTTCAGGCCCAAGCCTGATGCCCTGATATTCGGCCTCTATAGGCGCCCTGCCGCTGTAATACTGTGAGGGATTGTAACCAAGGATCGCCAGATTGGCAACATCTGATCCCGGCTCATATCCCGGCGGAATGGTCCGTGCCAGTCCGACCTGTCCTTCACGGGCAAGTCTGTCCATGTTGGGCGTATGCGCTTTTTGAAGGCATGTCCTGCTGCCAAGTGCCTTTATCGGCCTTCCGGCCATGCCGTCTCCTATCAATACTACATATTTCATATAATCTGCTTTTTTATATATAGAGTTAAGGCAATGATTATATTAACTTTTATTGTTTATAAAAGTGAAGGCAGTGGTTTGAATATTTCTGAATCCTGATTTTCCGTTAAGTTTTACATTTTAATCAAAAAACTCTGGATGCAATTAATGCGGAAAATCCTCTCGTTTACATAGCAATTATACACTCATAGATTTTCTTGCATTCCTTGGATTCTTTGATAAAATTAAAATATATCTTAGCGAATTGCTTTTATTCAATATAGACGTTTTATCAAATGTTTGTACCTTAAAAAAAGGAGGGAATATGAATCCAAAAACAATAATTTTTCTAATGTGTTTTATATTGACAGTTTCATACGTATCTGCTGACGGTGCAGATAGTGAAGGAGAGGGCCAGTGGAGCCAGAGCGGATCACATATATACTTCAACTCAGGCAATGTAGGGATCGGGACATCACAGCCATTGCAAAAGCTGCATGTTGAGCGGCGATACGGTGATTTTGGACCGGGGAAGGCAAGTATTTACGGACACCGTTCAGGATTCAGTGGAGGAACAAACGGAGGATCAGGCTGGGACATCGATGGAGTAGATGCCGCGATTCAGGGATATTCCGAGTGGGGAAATCAATTCACAACAGGAGTGGCCGGGTTTAATTATATTACAGACCACACAGAGAGTGCCGGAGTGATGGGGGCTAATCATGATGGATCGTATAGAGGGATGCTTGGTTACAGAGACAGTAATGACGACTACTGGGCCGGGTATTTTGAGGGTGACAGTTATGTATCTGGCAATCTCGGCATAGGTACCATACCCACCGAAAAACTCACAGTTGCGGGAACGATTGAATCGACAAGCGGAGGAATTAAATTCCCTGACGGGACAGTGCAATTGACTGCAGTTACGCGGCCTCTATGCGAGCTTTACAGGGGCCTTATTGTAAATGATCTGTATCCCAACTCACTCCCGGACATCTGTTTATACTCAACTCTACCTGATACGGGTCAGACAGGTGATTACACTACCACCTTTGGCGAGGATTCTGACTACACAATCAACCCGCCATCATATACTGACAACGGAAATGGTACGGTAACTGACAATATAACAAGCCTTATGTGGCAGCAGGAGGACGACAATCAGACTTACAACTGGTATGAGGCCTCTGGAACCTATGACGCAACATACAATCCAGGTACAATGGACGTTTGCGGAAGTTTAACACTTGCCGGTTACTCAAACTGGAGACTGCCTGATGTCATTGAACTGATGGGCATCGTAGATTATGGGGAATATGGACCTGCTATTGATAGTGTAGCTTTCCCGAATACTAATGCATATGAATACTGGTCGTCTACCAGGTCCTCTTACTATCCAACAAGGGCATTGAGTGCAGGTTTCGCACATGGATACGTCAGCTCGAGACCCATAGAAATGAACAGAATGATCTTTTTCATCAGGTGTGTGCGAGGAGAACAGAAAGCAGCTCATAGTTTCACCGTTAATGGAGACGGCACTGTAACTGACAATGTAACGGGCCTTATGTGGCAGCAGGAGGACGACGACATAACCCGCTCATGGGAGGAGGCACTCACTTATTGTGAAAACCTGAATATTCCACCCTCAACGTACACCGACTGGCGGTTGCCGAATATTAAAGAACTTTATTCAATCGTAGATAACTCACAAGTTAATTGGGTAGCGTTTCCGAATACTAATTCATCGCCATACTGGTCGTCTACTACGGATGCGTTCGGTCCAGTGAGCGCATGGGACTTGGAATTAATTGATGTCGACAGCGACAATAAGGTCGGCGGCTCTGTCGTCAGATGTGTGCGAGGAGGACAGTGAGTCAGTTATTTGATGCTTTGTTTATTTAAGTTTTATGGAATACCGACTTAATGATAGGCATCAATCATCATGTGTATGGCGGGAAGAGAACGCATTATATGGTCTGACTTATGTTAAGGATACGGAGGATTCAGGTATATCTAAAAGGAGGGGATATGAATCCAAAAACAATAATTTTATTCATCTTTTTTTTATTGATAGGTTCATATGTATCAGCTGATGATGTACTCATTGACGGGAGCGGGAATGTTATTACCGGAAATTCAAATATTAACGGTG
>CALZMZ010000037.1 GCA_945788685.1 Thermodesulfovibrionia bacterium
CACGTATCTGAGGACTGTAATCGTAAGCCCGGTTCCGGGAGATGCAATAGCCGGCGGAACAGCGTTATTAAATGCAATGGCAGGGATTACGGATGCAACAATTACAAATCCATACCTTTTAAAAATAGAACCCGGAATTTATGACCTTGGCAATAACGGACTTGTTATGCAGCCATATGTAGACATAGAGGGAAGTGGGGAGAATACAACAACCATAACGTCTATACATAGCAGCAGTTCTCCATATGCATATTCATTCACATTGTTAGGAGTTGACAATTCAGAAATACGGTTTCTTACCATAGAGCATCAGGGTGGAGGCACACAAGCTAATGCTATTTGGCTTGACGGAGCATCGGCAAAAATAACCAATGTAACAGCCATCGCCTCTGGAGGTGATCAGAATATCGGGGTGTATAACGAATCCTCGAAGGTAATAACCAATGTAACAGCCATCGCTTCCGGGGGAACTTCAAGTATCGGTGTGTATAACACAGGGGACTTAACGTCAATGACCAATGTATCAGCCACTGCTTCCGGAGGACTTAGCAATAGCGGCGTGTCTAACGTTTGGTCCAGCCCGGTAGTAATGACCAATCTAACCGCTACTGCTTCCGGGGGAACTCACAATTATGGAGTGAATAATTGGGAATCTGCACCAATAATGACTAATGTAACAGCCACTGCTTCCGGGGGAACTTACAATTTTGGTGTTGAGAATATCACCTCCTGGCCTGTAATGACCAATGTAACAGCCATTGCCTCTGGAGGTGATTACAATCGCGGTATATATAATCACGGCTCCGCGCAGGAGTCTACAAGAGCGGTAATGTCAAATGTAACAGCCACCGCTTTTTTTGGAACAACTCTCAATGTCGGTATTGAAAACAGCAATGACAACAACATCATAACGATCAAGAACTCAAGTATTAGCGGTACGACCAGTATTAGCAATGGAACTTATTCCACTACAAAGGTAGGAGCCACCATGTTGGACGGGCCAGTATCCGGCTCAGGTTTTACCTGTGTCGGGGCATATGATGTTAATTTTGCAGCACTGAATACATCCTGTCAGTAATAAGTTAATCATGAGTATGTCGGGAAGAGAACGCATTATATGGTCTGACGTATGTTAATGATATCGGAGGATTCAGGCATAATGAAAGGAATAATTTTGATTAGTAATATGTAAGTCTTTATTCCCCTCGTTGACAACGAGGGGTTAGGTGAGATTTATTGGACTTTTATTGTAAAATCCCCCTTAATCCCCCTTTCCAAAGGGGGATACTTGAAAAGAGAACTCTTCATCCCTTTTTACAAAACAGAGTATTCAAGTTCACTTCTTCATAAACATCTTGTCAAATCCCTGTAATATCAGGTATATTTCTGTAGCAATCTAATGGCGGGATAATAACTGGATATAACAAACATTCATGACTAAAAAACCATCCGTACTTTTATATAGCCTTATTATTTTTCTGGCAGCAAGCTGTGCAAGCCTCCAGCCTGACTACGAACCCCCTTCGTTTATGATCACTGATTTCCGCGCCCTGCCCTCCGGGGGTATTGCTCCAAAGTTTGAAATAGGTCTGCATATTATAAACCCGAACCGGAAAGCTCTGGACATCATAGGCATATCATATAACGCAAAAATTGACGGGCATAAGATATTGACCGGAGTATCCAACAAAATTCCGGTTGTAGGGGCATATGAGGAAAGCGACGTTAAGCTGACTGCGACTACCAGCCTGTTCAGCAGCATCAGTCTCCTGGCAGACCTTATGCGGGAACAGAGAAGTTCGTTTAATTACGTTCTTGACGTTAAGATGGATATTGCCGGTCTGCGTAAAAAAATTCATGTTCAAAAAGAAGGCACCATCTCCCTTGACCCTGAACATTAATCCCCACTTTTATATGGTATACGGAGAAAGATCAGGAAAGAAAATCTGTTTAACCGGGTTAATACTTTTCTTAATAATATTTGCATATACTGACAATTCACATTCCGAACTGCAGCAGCCACGGACAATCTCTACAGCTTCAAGACAGGTTAGTTCAGCATGGGTCCAGCCAAAAGGCGCTTTATACAACCAGATAATGTATAGTTATCATTCTTCGGATCATAAGTTTACAACTCTCGGTTTTGATGCCATGGAAGAAGTTATCAGTCTGGGCAGTGACAATACAAAAGTATCTACTCCCGATTTTACCGCTCATACGATTACATATCAGGGAGAATTTGGAGTTACTGACCGATTCACCGCGTTTACCAGAATTCCATGGATTAAGACATCTTATGAACTGGTCCAAAAATTTTCCGGGGAAGATGGCCCCGATGGAATAGGTGATGTTGACCTCGGAATTAAATATTTAATTTCGGATAATCTTAAGGACACAGGCATTCTGTTATCTGCACAGGGTTTTTTAAAGATCCCCGGGGCCTATGACTTTAATGATCCGGTAACATCAGTATCACTTGGAGAAGGCCAGTATGACATTGAATTTGATTTGCTCTTTGGAAAAGACTGGGGCAGGAGCTATGCCATATTGCATGCAGGGTATAAGTACCGCTTTGAGAATAAAGAGTTTGATCCTGTTACGTTCAGACCGTCAGATGAAATAAGAGTTTTGGTCGCGGGCGGTTTAGCTGTTAATCCTAAAATTACAATCAGAGGAATTCTGGACTGGACTAAGTCTTTGGAAAACGCTGAAGTATCAGATGCGCTCATTGTGTCCGGTTTTATGACCGGTGGTCAAGCCTGGCATGGAGATACCGTGCTTATTAAAGATACCCTTGGTATAGAGCAGAATATATTAAATCTGGGCGTATCCATGCAATTTAACGTTAGCCAGCGTACAGGAGCCACAATATCTTTGAATAAAGACATTAAAGGTTTTGATTTTATAGGGACTGAAAATGCAGCTGATGTTTCCACAATCAGTTTTGCATTGTCATATGTGATGTAAGAAAATATGGTTCTTATCCAATTTAGTTGCAGAATAGGATTCGAGGATTCAAGGATTACAGGATTCAAGTGTTTTTTTATTAAATGCATACAAGTTCTATTCACTTCCTGACTGCCTTCTTGAAGCGATATAGAAAAACTGTTTCATATACGAAATGAGAAATGTACCGACGATGGACGTCCTTATTTTTTTCTGTTTCACTTGACTCCTTGAATCCTTGGATCCTGGACCCCTTAAATCATTGCAACTACTTTGGAGATGATTCGAAAATATAAATGCACTTGCAGATTATGCTTTTTTCTTCTATTGCCGGTGACTCTCTTTAATGGAGTCCATATAGAAATGACTCATCTCTTCAATTAAGATTGTCAGCATTTGGGGACTTGGCGGGTCAGCTTTGGTTTTGATATCACTCAGCTTGTACGTCTTGGTGTAGAGGGGATAGATCTCATATACATTATCTTCAATAATAAAAGCATGATTAACATGACCGCCGATTACCAATGGTCGCACGCCGGCTGGTTTGTCGAAAAGATTTCTCCCGCTGCTGTAGTCCTGGATATCATTCGTACAGCCGAAGCGGAACCATCGTTTGATATTTTGTGAAATTGCTGCCATGGCCCCAGTAATTGGCCCTGTTGTCGTTTAATTCGTCTGAATGATCGGTCGAAATGGCAATGACGGTGTTTTCCATCTCTCCGAGCGATTCAAGCTCCTGGATGATCTCGCCTATAAGCCGGTCAACATAGTGAGTTGAGTTCATATAATCGTTGCGATATTCTGTAGGGTCTGTATCGTCATCGGCAAGTATCAGGTTGATATCTCCGGCCGGAAGAAAAATCGCATCCTCACTGGGATAGTGATAATGGTGGTGGTTTGACTTGTAAAAAGCAAAAGCCATGTAAGGATTTTGCCGGCCCTGTTGTTCACGTATGAACGAGACGACCTGCCGGGTCATGTCCCTGTCCCGTTCAACTATGGACCCGCCGGCAAAAGATTCCTGCACCTCGATGCCGCGGAAAATGGTGTCCTTGATCTTGTGACGTTTGAAGTGCGATTTAGCAAAGATTCCGAACGTATAGTTATTCTCTTTGAGAGCATCAATAAGAATGGGATTATCGATTCGGGAATTATTGGCTTTTACGGCAGCCCAGTAGGTTGCGTTAAGGCCTGAGAAAAAGCCAAACGTCCCGGCTACAGTAGAATTGCCCGAGGAAAAATGATTGAGGAAAACTGAGGATTTTCCGGATAGTTTATAGATGTTAGGCGTTACCGACTCATTCATCATATCGAATCGCCAGCTCTCCAGGAAGATGACAACGATATTGGGTGGTTTTTGGTTGGGCGGCAGCTTGCACTCGATGTTGGCGAGGGGATACTTAAGCGCACCCTGATGTTCGCTGGCTGTATTACTGGATTCGTTCTCACCGAGAGAAAAGTGTTGGCCGTACTTTTTGGCTCTTTTATGAGAAGTAGTCGGGAAATAGACGGGAAAGCGGGGTGTGAGACTTGTAATGCGTATATCGTTTTTTTCATATGCCAGAGCGTGCGTGACCTGGCTGGCACTGAATGCCAGCACAGTAACCAGAGAAACAGTCCAGACGAGATATCTGGGTTTTTTGATTCGCCGTGCAAATCTGAAAAAGCTGATCTCAATAGCGATAAGTCCGAGCAGAAGCAGGATTATATTTCTAAGCGTAGAAGGCGACAACCCAAAAGCCTGAAAATCATTTAAAATCCATTCGAGCCAAAACAGGTCAATATGAATCTTGGTTATTTTATAGGCCAGGCTGTCAATAATAATAAAGAAAACGAAAATAGTAATCACGGCCCCTACTGGATAAATGGCCAGTTTCTTGAGAGGAAAGAAAAGCAGAAATGCCACCGAGATAACAACCAGAAGAGGCAGGACGTAATAGCCTACAACAGTAGCGGTGAAGTAGAACCATGTCAAAGGAGTAAAGTCGACAGATCGCATATTTTGCAAGAGCACTATGAATATCAGCGGTATGTTGAACACGAGGACTGTGATCAACTGTCGATACAGAACGGCAGGCTTGAATCCTTTGAAATAAGGCCGGAAACTAAACATTCACATATCCTCTTGGCTTACTGATCTTTCTGGTATGATTGGTCCAAACACAGTTGAAGCCGCGTATAACTCTCCATAAGTATTTCAGGTTCTTCTCCCGTTTCATTGCTAAAGGATTCGATTAAGATAAGTGATGCATAATGCGCGATGTGTTATGAGTATTTTACCCATGACCTCTTACCGATCACAAACCCACCTATTAACTTATTGCAACTATATTGGAGTTGATTCTTATATTAATATACGGTTATGTGATTATTCAAGTAACAAGCTTTTATAATAAAAAGGCTTCTGATGACTCTTCACATTAACTCATTTATGCCCTTTTCGACATTGATCTTTAACGTTGTTATTCCCGCTCAACAGACTACGGGAATGACATATAAAACATTGATAATTTCTACAACTCAATGAAACCTGACAAAATTAAATTAATTGATAAATCTGATTTTCGACAGCATGTAATTACTTAATTATCGATAATGAAAGGGTGAACTTATATGGAACTGTGAAAACTGCCCCATTTTTTTATTTGTTAAAAATTATTTGAGATCTGTTAAAAGCTTTCTCTTGCATGCTATTATTTCTCTGGGAATATGTATAATGAAAATTAATAAGAGAATTTCAAAATTACTGAAACTTGAGTGCGGACAGTGCAGTTCATGCTGTCGTGATATCCAGGTCGATATAACGGATGCAGATTTAATACGTCTTGTAAAACACACGGGTATTTCAGCAGACAGGCTGGTCAGGCTTTATGGTCATAATAAAAATGATAGAGATATAGAAAGTGACTGGTTCAATCTTTCATACGGGAAAAGAGCGATAGTCCTAAATAAAAAAAGAAATGGTGACTGTATTTTTCTGGAAAGAGACAGCGGATGCATAGCATATGAGGCCCGCCCCATGACGTGCAGAATATTCCCGATATGCGTTGTTTATGATGAAGACCATGATATCGTTAATCTTGAAAAATCTGAAGTGATCACTGATAAAACAATAACATGTACATGCTCAGGTAAAACAGGGCAGACGTATGAGGACTTTATGACAATAGCCAGACAGGCAAGAAAAGAGCATGCTCTCTTTTTACATATGATTGATAAGTGGAATAGTCAAACTGACAATGGTAACAAAAATGACTTTCTCAGATTTCTTGGATTCAAGGTTTTAACTCATACCTCTAAATAATATGGTATTCCAAACAGTTACACAGTTCAGCGCAATTCAGACTTGACAGTAAAATGGACTTCGTATAATATTATGCTGTATCTAATTATAATTTAAGTACAATAATATATAAAGTCAAATAATCTGAATGGATACGAATTCTAACATTAACAGGCGTGAACGCAAGAAGCTTGAAACCAGGCAAAAGATTACCAAGATAGCGATGTACCTGTTCAAAAAGCAGGGCTTTGATTCAACAACTATGGAGCAGATTGCAGAGGAAGTTGATATTTCAAAGGCCACGCTCTATAACTACTTTCCTGTCAAGGAATCCATCATAAGCGATTATTGGCAAAACAATGTCAAGGACCTCAAGTATCACCTTCTTAAGATGATTCAATTAATGCCTGACACATCTTCTCGCATTGAGAAGATATTTGCCAAAGTTGCAAATGAACTTTTTAAATCAAAACAGGATATTTATAAGGTCTATTTAAACCACTGGCTCAGGAACCTCAATAATCCTGCTGTCAGCGCACGAATGGAAAGCGGCTTTGAAGATATCTTTACCATGATTATCAAACTTGGCCAGCAGGCAGGAGACATAAGAAAAGACCTGTCACTTGAGATAATGGTCAAGCACCTGGAATTCATGTTCATTACTGCATGCGTTAACTGGTTGTCTGATCCTAAATTGTTTCCTCTTGAAAAGACCCTGAAACAGACAGTTCTTCTTTTTGCAGATGGCGCAGGTACCGGAGCAAGGTCCCGAAGAAGTAAAATGAAAACTGACGGAAAAGATTCATCACAGGGTTCACTTCTCTAATCCATATTATTAATTCTCATCACGGACAACGCCAGACTTTTTCTCACCATGCATTCCTGTCTTTTGAAATTGTGACCTAAATCACTGATTAACTCATTTACCTGAATTACTATACAAGTAAGGTTAATGACGTCAAAAATTGTTAATGACGACAAATTTTGTTAACGACAATAAAGGAGTAATACATTATGGAATCTTTACTTAACAATTTAGGGAATGCCTGTCGTAAAGTTGCTGCTATTAAACAAACAGCAAATAAAAATAAGAAAACCACAGGTCATAATTCAAAAAATGCCAAGCACATCATGCAGGGTCATGCCTATTATAATCTCGGTATGTTCGCGCAGGCGATAAAGTCATATAACCGTGCCCTGAAATTCAATCCTGATGATGAGAAAATTCACTTGAATCTCGGTAATGCCTATAAGAGTCTCGGTATGTTAAAGGAGGCTGTGAAGTCTTACAAATATGTGGTGCATTCCAAGCCCAATGATGCAAAAGCCCATTATTATCTTGGACTTGCTTATGGAAAACTCGAAATGCATGAGCAGGCCAAAAAATCGTTCGAGCAGGCCATCACAATTGACTCATCTAACGCTCATGCACACTTTAATCTTGCCATAATTCATCTGACACTTCAGGACAACGAATCAGCTATACATGAATATCGAATATTAAACGGACTTTCCAATGAATTGGCCGGAAGACTTTCAGAAATGATGACAAACCAGACTCTTTAAAACCATATCAATGTATGAATTCTGTAATTCAAGTCACATTATTAACTTATCCATTGGTTATAAACTTATGTAACAACAATTAAGGGAGAGGGAATGTGATAAAACTTTCAAAAGTAGAAAAAACATATGAGGACGCAGTTGTTTTAAAAAACTGTTCCATGGTAATGGACAGGGGTGAATTTGCCTTTATTACCGGTCCGAGCGGTGCAGGGAAATCAACTCTGCTCAAACTGCTCTATTGTTCGGAACAGGTAGACAACGGACATATTTCAGTAGACGAATGGATATTGAATAAACTTAAAAAAAGGACTGTCCCCTATTTCAGGCGAAACATCGGGGTTGTATTTCAGGATTTCAAACTGCTGTTCAATAAATCAGTCTTTGAAAATGTTGCGCTCACATTGAGAATTCACCGTATGGGGGCAAAAGAAATCATGGAGCGTGTAAAGTCAATTCTTAAAGAGGTTAAACTGCTTCATAAGTCCGACATATTTCCACAGTATCTGTCAGGTGGAGAACAGCAGAGGGTGGTTATAGCCCGAGCAATGGTTTCACAGCCAATGCTGCTGCTGGCAGATGAACCTACCGGTAATCTTGATTCAGATAATGCAAGAACAATCATGCGTCTCTTCAGAGAAATAAACACTAAAGGCACGACCGTGCTCATAGCCACCCATAATGAAGACCTGTATTACGGATCAGGAAGAAGAGTTTTTTTTCTCAACAACAATCGTATTGATAAGGAAATAGTAGGATGAATACATTAAGGTACTATTTCGGGACAGCTTTCAAAAGCATCTGGATGGAAAAATGGATAAACCTTCTGACAATCCTCTCCATATGCATAGGTTTATCAATTCTCTGCTCATTCCTGCTGATTACATTTAATATTGACTCCTTCATGAAACGATGGACCGGCAATTTCGGTCTCGTTGTATACCTCGATGATAATATCACTTATGAGGAAACACTCAATCTTGAAACGCAATTCAATAAGGACAGGGATATATTACGAGTTGATTATACATCCAATGTTGAAGCCATGGATGAAATCAGGATATCGCTCGGGGAAAACGCAGTCATCATGGATGATTTTAAAGAGAATCCTTTACCATCAATATTTGAACTGCAGCTTGTTGGTGAATTACTGAATCAAAAGGCTGCGCGTCAGAAGGCCGAATCAATCAAGAACATATCAGGAGTCAGTGATGTTCAATATGGTGAAAAGTGGCTTGCATCGCTGAACACTATATCGGACACCATGAAAATGGTGGCCGTGTTTTTTGCAACCGCAATATTTATTTCCACTATATTCACTACATACAACACTATTAAAATATTCTTTTACAGACGAAAAGAAGAGATTATAACCCTCAAACTTCTCGGAGCAACAAATGGTTTTGCCCGGCTCCCTTTTTTAATCGAGGGGTTGTTTGTCGGGATGGTAGGAGGCACATTGAGTTCAGCCCTTGTTTTCACCTTTTCATCACTTACCTCCACAAGAATCGTAGAGTTCATGCCTTCTCTCAGTGTTGTTTTATCACCATTACCTGTTCAGGTGTATCTGATAATTCCTGTGATCGGGGCTTCTATGAGTCTGCTGGGAAGTTTGATTGCAGTCGGTAAAATAAGGTATTAATTTGAATGTACATATCATAATAATCAGAAAATGATACCTTCTTCCATAAAGAACCATGTGTATATTGTCCTGTTGATCTATTTCCTGCTTACTTTATTCACTCCCTCCACAGCTTTCACCGGCAGCAGCATTGAGAAACTGTCTGAAATAAAAAAATCAATCACATCCAGGTTGATTAAATTAAAAAAAGACAAAAAAAAGGAAGAGTCCCTTCAGTCCAGAATTAAAAAGATCCAGCACAGCATCGGTTCAAATGAAAAGGCCATTAAGAAGTTTGAGAATGAAATAGTGAGTACAAATAATGAGATAAAAGAACTCTCCGGTGAAATCAATATGATGTTCAATCATATGGAAAACAGAAGAGAGATTGTAAAAGAATATATAAGGGCCCTGCACAGACGACAGTTTGAAAGCGACATGATTGTACTTGTATCAGCAGCTGACTACCAGGACTTTATAAAGAAAAGCAGATACATCAGTCTGATCGCAGACCATAACAGTAACATCATTGGTTCATATAAAGAAGAAATGTCCAGGATTAAGGAAAAGAAAAACAGTCTCGTAAGCTTACAGGCCTCTCTTAAGTCCGGAAAGGCGAATGCAAGCAGGAAAAAGAAAACGTTGCTGTCCGAGAAAAAGAAGAAAAGAGAATTAATCAGCAGTGTACGCAGCAGGCGGATCGCCCACGAGAAAAAGATAAAAGAGCTTGAAAAATCTTCTAAAAAACTGCAGAGACTGGTGACTAAACTTCAATCACGGAAAATGCCAAGCGCTATCGTGGGTGCCGGGTTTAAGTCACATAAAGGTGACCTGCCCTGGCCAGTTAGCGGCAGAGTGCTTACTAAATATGGAAAATATAAAGACAGGTATAATGTGGTTGTTAATAAAAGTGGTATCAATATAAGCGCCCAAAAGGATGAAGATCCCAAAGCCATTGCGGGTGGCAGAGTTGTTTTTACTGGCAAGTTAAAAGGATATGGAAATCTGTTAATTATTGATCATGGAAATGGATATCACAGTCTGTATGGAAATCTTTCCAAAACATCAATAAAGGAAAATTCTCTTCTTGTTGAAGGAATGAATGTAGGCTCAGTAAGCACAATCGGGAGAAACAGGACTTCTGTGCTTTACTTTGAAATCAGACATAAAGGACGTCCTGTAGATCCCCTTCAATGGCTGCAGAGAAAAAGTTAACCGTGTCTGCATACTTCTCCAATTTATAATTCATCCTTTTGTAAATTCGCATTAGCACATGAAAAATTTATTTTATAACATTGAAAATTGAAAGTTGTTTTTCCAGCATCTGCCCTGTTAATATTTTAGAGTACTTGAAAATAAATGGAGATCTAACATGGCTAAAATCGGCATACTGACCTGCTCAAATGCGACTCAGGACCTTGGCTGTTCTTCAGTGAGTTGTCTGGCAAATCTGAGAAAAAGGAAAGGGGCGTTTGCAGATTACCCTGAAGAGGAACCTCTCACCCTGACAGGGATAATAAACTGTCCGGGCTGCCCTACCCTTACCGGAGAAGATAAACTCATTGAGAGGATCCGTGCATTGACAGAATTTCAAGTTGATACTATTCATTTCTCATTTTGCATAAAAGCACTCTGTCCCTTTAAGGAAAAATACAGGAAGGCCCTTGAACGTAACTTCCCTGATATAAAAGTAGTCATTGGAACTCATGAAGAGCGCGTTACCCCGGAAGAGTACAGGGACCGTGTAAAGAACCTGTTCTGTCAGCCCCGGAAATCAATGATTGATATCATCCTTAACAAAGACAGGGATGACTGACCTTGAAAAGATGCGAATGGGCTGACACGGAACAGATGATGCGGGACTATCATGATAAAGAATGGGGAGTGCCGGTCCATGATGACAGGCTGTTATTTGAATTTCTTTTTCTTGAAGGTGCGCAGGCCGGTCTCAGCTGGACAACGATCTTAAAGAAACGTGAAGGATATAGGAAGGCGTTTTATAATTTTAACGCAGTAAAAATTGTCCGTTATGGGCCGGGGAATTTTGATAAACTCATGTCCAATCCGGGTATCATTCGCAACAGGCTTAAGATTCAGTCCTCAGTTATTAATGCTGAAGCTTTTCTGAACATACAGAGACAGTTCGGCAGTTTTAATACATATATCTGGCAATTTGTAAATGGTAAGCCGATACTAAACAGGTGGAAAAAACTTTCTGAGATTCCGGTTACCACCATCGAATCAGATGCCATGAGCAAAGACCTGAAAAAAAGAGGATTCAAATTTACCGGGTCAACTATATGTTATGCTTTTATGCAGGCGGTGGGAATGGTTAATGACCATACTACGGACTGTTTCAGATATAAGAATTGCAAATAAGGAGGGACATATGAAATCAGCGGTTCAATCACTGAGTACATTTATATTTATCTGTCTGTTTTTGATATTGACCATATCCCTGATATATCCGCAGGCGGCAATGCCGGCTTCTGCAAAGGAGATTGATATCAGGGTGGATGCAGCATTAAAGCGTTTTAAAAAGGAAGTTGAAGGTGGTAAAGAATTTCTTACAAAGTCTGAGGGAGTACTTGTATTTCCCAGAGTCATAAAGGCAGGTGCAGTTATCGGTGGTGAATATGGAGAAGGTGCATTAAGAATCAATGGCAGGACTGAACAGTATTACAGTACTGCATCAGCCTCATTAGGTTTCCAGTTGGGAGCACAGTCCAAAACACTTGTTCTGGTGTTCATGTCAAAAAAAGCTCTTTCAGAATTCAGAAACAGTGATGGATGGAAGGCAGGTGTTGACGGATCAGTAGCTGTAATCAAATGGGGCGCTGGTGAAGATATTAATACTGTTGATATTAAAGATCCTATAGTTGGATTTGTTTTCAACAACAAAGGACTCATGTATAACCTTACAATTGAGGGATCGAAGTTTTCGAAGATTGAAAGATAGATAATTAAAACCTGTTCATACATTGCCATCATTAATTTTCTCATTCCCGCAGTCTCTTGAGCGGGAATCCAGAGTTGTCAAGTTTTGGAGTTTCGATTAAAGGCTTCGGAATGACGGTTCTATGCTTAAATTTATGGCCAAACACTAATGTATTAAAAAACTGCAAATGTCAAAACTATTTGAATCCACAAGCATTAACGGCATGACCCTGAAGAACCGTTTTGTGCGCTCTGCCACATGGGAAGGCATGGCTGATGACGACGGAACATGCAATTCCAAAATGGTCGATCTGATGCGGAACCTCGCAAGGGGCGGTGTCGGGCTTATAATTACGGGCCACGCCCATGTTCTTGCAAATGGTCAGGCAAGTCCCTATCAGACAGGCATATATAAAGATGATTTTATTCCCGCTTTACGTAAGGTCACAGAGGCTGTCCATAATGAAGGCGGTAAGATAGTATTGCAGATAGCCCATGCAGGATGCCAGTCTCAGCCCAGGTATACAGGAATGCAGCCGTTTGGACCCTCTGTTTTTGAATATAAGGGTAAAGTTATCAGCAGGGAAATTACACATGAAGAATTAAGTGAGATAGTAAAAGCATTTGGCAGGGCAGCAGAAAGGGCCAGGGACGCTGGATTTGACGGTATACAGATCCACGGAGCACATGGATACCTCATCAGCCAGTTTCTCTCCCCTTTTTATAATAAAAGACCTGATGAATATGGAGGACAGCTTGAAAACAGGATAAGACCATTGCTTGAAGTGTACAGGGAGATAAGAAATAAAGTTGATACAGACTACCCGGTTTTACTTAAAGCAAATTCTCAGGATTATGTTAATAATGGCTTGAATATAAGAGATATGGTTAAAGCTACAGAACTTATGCAAAATGAAGGGATAGATGCCGTTGAACTCAGCGGAGGCACGATCCATGCTGACAGGGCCCATGTTCCTGTACGGGCCGGGAAAATCGATACTGAGGATAAAGAAGTATTTTACCGGGATGCTGCCATAGCATATAAAGAGAAAATCAAAGTTCCGCTGATGCTCGTCGGTGGTATCAGATCTTACAATATTGCTGAAAAGCTGGTACATGATGGGACCACTGACTATGTCTCTTTAAGCCGTCCGCTGATTCGTGAACCTGATTTGATAAATCGATGGCAGTCAGGTGAACACAGCAAAGCCACATGTATATCCTGCAATGCATGTTTTAAACCGGGGGTAAAGGGTAACGGCATATACTGCGTTGCTCTCGAAAAAGAGCAGGCAAAATAGCATCTTTCTATTTTCAAGTAATCTTTATTAAATCTGAAGCACATCTTGATCATACCTGTACATCTTCAAGATAGTTCATTTTGTCCGGTTAACAATAAAATCATGAAATTGACAGATTAAGAATGGAGTCTGAAAAAAGTTAGTAATATTATCTAAGAATATTGATTATTATAGTTTGAAAGTGTGATAAGGACATTTCAAACAGTACTACCTTTTTTTATTACTTAATTTTAATATGAAAATCAAAAATGGACTGAGTGTTTAAGGAGGTGTGTGAAATAATTTACTGCTTATACAGAGTCTATAAAAATGTTACTTTTTCGGTTGCTGAGGTAATGATATAAATACGATCATTGTTATTTTGGATGTCAGCGGGTATTACGAAGTAACCGATTCGAGTCGGGGAATAACTCTGGGTATAACCAATCAGCATCTCACCATCAGAAAACTTTACCTGTACTTTCCGCCCTCCTCCGGGAACATCATCTGTGTACTGATCAAAGCGTTCTTTATTGCCTTCAAAATTCTTAACAAAATAGACAGCTTTCAATTCTTCAATATTAATATCCAATATGTCCCCGGTTGCCGATTCCAGATGAAACATAGCTTTATTGGGAAAAAAGTCGCTTGTTGTACCTTTCTTGACGTCACCGTTCTTGAATCTTACCACAACCTTATTTATTAGCATCAAATCATTCCCTATTAAAATATCTGAGTCAGTTACTTTTTAATATCCCGGCATATATATGTTAGAAGCACCTTTTTTTCTTTTGTATCGGTATTTTTTAAATCTTCTTGAATTTTAAATCTATAATGATGACTAAACCTGATTGCAGCACTTTTTGTTCCAATATACAGATGTTATACCATCTCCCCATTTGTAAATAGTGTTGATTGCCATTTGCAATATACAGTTTATTAACGTATAGCAAAATTAATTATTATTGTACGTTATCGTGACATTGTAAGGACCATGAAAAAACTCAATATTACAGATTAAAGAGTGAATCTTGTGAGTTAAAAAATTATTAATACTAAAATATAACATACAAAAAAAGCCTATATAAACAAGATCTTAATCATCCGTCAATCCATGGTAATCCAGACAGGACTTGACCATGCCATATTGCCATCCTTTTGCAGAACTCGTGCATAATACCAGGAAGTGCCGGGTGGCGGTTGAGGGTCCTTTAAAAAATAATGCACAAATACTCCATCTGCTTTTTCTTCAAATATTTTTTCGCCATTACGTATGATCTCTACGGATACAATCTCATCACATCCGATTGCCTTTACAGCCAGCGGGACAGGGCCCCTGGAGGACGTCCACGTTACTTCTGATCCCATTTGAGAATCAGCTGCCCTGAAATCCAGTATAATCTTCGGACCGCTTGTCGCGTATACATGTCTCTGTTGAAAAGCATCCCATATATCCTCCCTTGTCAATCCTGGACTGTAGACTCCCACGAGACCGCTTACAGCTGCGCCCAAAGTACGCTGTCCCGGATGTCCGTCATGTGTGTCTCCTGAACCGATGATGCCAAGTCTGTATCCGCGCATCAGAGCGTCCCTGACAAATGCACCTTTAACTGGACGGTAAATCATGGATTCACCACCATAGTATTCCGAAGTGCCATGAATCGAACTTATCTCCACCAGCCATTCCTTTGCTCCCGGTTTAACGTTCCAGTCAGTAGGGACAGGTCCGCCTCCTGTATGATGTGCAATTGTCATGGCCTCATGTTTTTCAAGAAGGTTCCAGAGCTTCTGTGGAGTATCGCTTTCAGTGTCTACTGATCTGTAGACCGGACCATCACCGTCACGGAAGTAGACATTGCGATGTCCGTATTCCCAGTTTGTCCACTCAAAGCCAAGAAACGTAACAAAATGTCCAGGTTCATATGCATTATTGGCGGCCCTTCTTATGCGGGACCAGACGTTGCCTTTAATCGGGATGGTCCCATGGTCAGCATGGTCTGTTAAAGCTGCAATGTCCAGACCTGATACGGTACGTGCGTATGTGTAGAAGTCCTCGGGAGTTCCCGTGCCGTCAGACAACCGGGAATGTCCATGAATATCACCAAAATAAAGCTTCAACTTACGATTGTCTTTCTGACAATGCATGACATTGCTTCTGCCCTGAAGTTTTGCCGGGCCTTCAACATGAAAAAAATATATACCTTCCAGATCAGGTAAATATGTAAAAGTGATGGTTTTCCCAGCGTCTTTTATATTCTTTGTAAATGTACCGGAAACCTGGCCGTTGCGTCTTACACTGAGTGTGTACTTCCCGGCAGGAAATTCGCTCCAGTTTCCCCGTTTATCAAGCGGTGCCGCCCTGATCTCTATGGTCTCCCGTGGCACAACCTGTGAAGGTGCAGTTACATTCAGCCATGCTGGTTCTCCTGCTTTAATGTGCAGAGATGGCGGGTCTGCAATTCCAGCTGAGTGGCCGTCACCATCAGCATCTACAAAGACCTGAAACAACTCCTCTCTCTCAGCAAACCTGTCTACTATTGCTCCATTTCCGTAACTGAATATTATCTTTTCACCCGGCATAAAGTCGCGATCCCCGGAATAAACAACTACACGGTTTAGCGGCAGGGTATAAACATGAAGTGATGGGTCTGAAAAAGATGTTTCGACTGCTGTGTAACCTGGTGCTTCCGGCATATTGGTCTGGGGCTGGCTCCATCCCCACCATGGCGAAATTTGAAGCATTACAAATCCGCCTGCTGCAATACCGGATTCTCCCACTGTGAACGTTACCCTGAAATCTCCGATTGAACTCACGGTAATCGGCCCCGGGGGATTCAATACTGCACTCCCCTGACCATCAATGTCCGATGGGAGATTATCCAGATAAGGCACCACATCTGGCTTCCGGTTTTCAGCCTCTTCTGAACATCCTGTTAAGATAATAAACAGACAATTGAACGCAGCACATAAGATAAAGAGGAGTTTCAAAAAGTGGTTCATGTTACTTGCAATCTCATGACAAATTTATATTTCAGCAATTATCGCAGAATAATTGTGTGAAAACCATCTTACTACAAAAGCTCGATAAACGGAAATTATGCAGACTTTCTTTTAAATAATTTCTTTATATCCTTGCCAATCAAATATAAGCAGGGAACCAGTACAAGGGTAAGAGGAGTAGCAAACAGCAGTCCATACCCCAATGCAAGGGCCATCGGTCCCATATAGATATCAGTCCCGCCGATTCCGTATGCAAGCGGCAGAAGTCCTGCAACAGTTGTAAGCGTTGTCATTAATATGGCACGCAGGCGGTTTGTTGTCCCCTGCACTACTATCTGGAGAACAGATTGAGAGGGGTCCTGCCGTGTAAGATCATTCAGGTGATTAACCAGCACAAGAGAGTCATTCACTACAACGCCGGCCATACCAACGACACCCAGCATTGCTGTAAAACCAAAAGGTTCTGCATGCAGAATGAACGCCAGTATAATCCCTACCAGCCCAAAGGGAATTGCCAATAATACAATGATCGGTTGAGTCACCGAGTTAAAGAGCAGGACAAGAAGGAAATAAATGACTATCACTGCCATCCCGAATGCTATATAGAGACCCTGCATCGAACTTTCAGTCTCCTGTGCTTCACCCCCTATCATAAAACGCATTCCCGGGTAATCCTTATCAAGATCAAAATGTGCAACAAGAGCATTCGTTACTTTCAATGACGTCGTGATGTCCTGCTGAACATCAGCAGTGACCGTGACAGTCCTTTCCCTGTCAAAATGGTTGATATCATTTGGGCCCGGTGCAATTTTAAGTCTGGCTACTTCTTTCAGCGATATGAGTCTTCCCTGCCGGTTAGGTATTTTCAGTTTATTCAGATATGTAATTTTTTTCCTGGCCTCCTTCTGCAGAATGACCCGGAAATCCACATCTTCATCTCCGTATCTTACACTTGTAACAACTTCCCCGTCATAGGCAATTCTTACATTCTGGGCGATGTCCGCCATGGTAAGACCCACCCTTGCCAATTTATCATAATTGACTTTTATTTCAACCTGCTCCTTGCCGGGTGCATCATCCTGCTCTATATCTTTTACCCCTTCAATTCCGGTCAAATATTTTTCTACATCATTTGCAAGCTGCTTTCTCATGAGATCATCAGAACCGATTATTCTGACTTTAACTGCCTTGCCGGTTGGCGGCCCGCCGGTTGCCACAGAAAAAGTAACATTTTTAAAACCGCCAATATCATTTATTTTTTGCCGTATCTCTTCGACAATATCATCAGCTGTTCTTGTCCGGGAAGACCACGGGGTAAGATTTACAATTATGGAGCCATAATGCTCGCCCTCTCTCGGGGGATTGTCCATTATGAGCAGCATGCCTGCCCTGGTGACAAAAGAATCCAGTTCTGTATCAGGCAAATCCGAAATAATACCCTCTACTTTTTTTACCCTGTCAGAGGTTGCATTAAGTGAGCTGCCGATAGGAAGTTCCATGCTGAGCAAAAACATTTCCGCACCTTTGCTGGGGAAAAGGATAAAATCCATATTGTTCGCAGCGTAATACAATGAGCCGGTCAGTGCTCCAATAAATAACAGTACATTCAGATATCTCAATTTTAGAGGATATACAATGACTTTTTTAAATATTTTCCTGAATTTATCAAAGAGACCTTCCGGGTGGTCTTTATTTATGTCAGCAGACTCTTTGCTTATGCTCCGGGTCAGGTGGGCCGGCAGTGCTATAAATACTTCCATCATTGATATCAACAGAGCTAGTGAGACAGTAAGGGGGATCACAAATACAAATTTCCCTAACATGCCCGGCATAAAGAACATGGTTGCAAAGGCAGCGAACGTTGTAAGTACTGTTGTCAGGACAGGACGGTATACCTTATTAAGTCCGTTTACTGCAGCGTCAAGAGGAGATGTACTCTTCCGCCTTTGCTCATAAATGGTTTCGGACACTATTATTGCATCATCCACTATGATACCGATTACGATAATCATGGCAGTAAGCACTATAGTATCGAGATACACGCCAAACAGGGGCAAAAGAAAGATCACGCCAAAAAAAGTAACCGGAATACCAAGAGCAACCCAGAAGGCCATTCTGATGTTAAGGAACAAGGCAAGAAGAACAGTGACGAGTGCAAGACCAATGGCACCATTAGTAACTACTATTCGGAACTGATCGCGTACATACTGTGATGTATCATTATCTCTACTCCCCCAGGCATTAAATTCTGCTCCCGCTTAATGAGATCCTTGATCCTCTCAGATGTTCGAATGATGTCTGCAGACTGTTTATTAAAGACGGAAAAAGAGATCGCCTGCCTTCCGTTCATGCGCGATATTATTTTTTCTTCCTCAAAATCATCTTTTATCAAAGCAAGGTCTTTTACCCTTACCAGCGGGCCGTCAAATGTAGAGCGGACGATCACATCGCCAACCTCTTCCGGTTTTCTGAACTGGGCGAGGGTCACGACATTTTTTTCACTTGTATAAGACTCCAGAGATCCGCCGCTGCCCCGGATATTTCTTCCCCGGATAGCTGAGATGATCTCGCGCATCGGCACCTGGTATGTATTTAAGGATTCAGGGGATACTTCAACCTGCACTTCTCTCAAACGGTATCCATATCTTGTGGTTCTCGAGACACCCTCAACATTTTCGAGCTTCTTTTCAAAAATTCGGGCCAGTTCCCTGAGCTGACGATAGGGAATATTGCCTGTAATACCCACCTCAATAAAAGGATCAAATGGTGTCTTGATATCCCATATATCAGGAGATTCCGTGACTTCTGCCGGAAAATCTGTAACCTGACCCACTTCTCTTCTGATCTCATCTTTGACTTTTTCCATGTCCTCCACATCAGATTCAATATCTACACGAATCGATGAAACATTTTCCATTGAAATAGACGTAATCTCTTTCAGGCCGGTTATTTCTTTAAGTTCATCCTCAATCTTGTTTGATACATTGAGTTCCACATCTTCAGGTGAAGCTCCCGGATAGTATGTTGTTATGATCATCCTTCCGATATCAACGTTAGGATATATATCACGTTTAATGACCGTCAGTGTGGAAACGCCAAGAAGAAGGATGGTTATTGTAAAAAGATTGGCAAATAGATGTCGTTCGGCAAAAAATCTGAAAAAACTTTTCATCAGTCAGGTCCCGTTCTATTTATTTTGTCTTAGGGATTAATACCCCGTTGCTTGCCCTGTTTGTCATACCCGCCCCCGATTACGAGATTCGAGGGCAGGCTCCAGCGGGTATCCAGAAATGTGAAGTGCTATGTGACTTCTGGTTCCCCGATTAAAAGACCTCGGGAATGACCGCTGTTGAAGCCCCGAAATTTGTTGCGGGGCAGTTCATTAAATACGTATACGTTATTAATGAATTTCATATTGAAGAGTCTATCATTTGGTCCATCAACTCATGATATCTTAACAGCAGTTTATGATATAAGGCCCCGTTCTGTGCATATATCAACTGAACATTCTGTTCATTGTCCCTGCTCTGGATAACGAACGTCAGCTCTATTCTACCCTGTTCATATCGCTGCAGTTCCGCCTTTGTTTTATCTTTTGCAACTAAAATCTGTTTCCTGTTCAACATGAGAACTTTTTCGAGTTCTTTTAACTGTGTCATGACATTTCTCAGGGAGGCTTCCAACCCCAGCTCAATACTATTCATATTTTCCTGTGCACGGTCTCTTTCTAATCCTGTCTTTAATATTTCCGCGTTAGCTGTCCTGTTACCTAATGGATAGCTGAAACGCAATGCAGCTGAAAACTGGGGCTTGTCATAACTGTATGAGTCACTAAACTTATTATCACCACTTCTTAGTCCGCCAGAAACATCGAGGTCCAGCCTGGGTTTGCCCTGCTCAATAAAACCTGTTTTCTGATGTTCAAGCTGATCGATGCGTATTTTCATCACATTCAGTATTCTGGAGTTTTGCTTTAACATTGCAATAGCGTCATCTATAGACGGGAGTGTTGCCAATTTATAGATATCATATTGGGGAATCAGGCCCTTTGAAAGATCGAGCTGCGCAATTGCAGTTAATTCTGCCTGCTTTGCTTTCCATCTGGCTTCAATACCTAGAACATTCTGCTCAACATTCAGTACTGAATCCCTTGCCCTTAACACGTCAACTTTATCTACGAGATTCTGTTTGCGTTTACGCGAGGTCCTCTCAAGCTCTTCTTTTGCAAGCTCTAACCTCTTATGCAGGATCCGCCTCTGCTCAACTAATAAAGCCCCATCGATAAAGCTGTCTCCGACTTCCAGTAAAAACAATTCCTGATTTTCCAGGATGTTTACTTTGACCGCTTTGACACTATATTCCTGCAGTTCATAGCCAAGTCTGCTGAGAACGCCTCCCTTATTCTGCAGAAGTGGATGAGTGTAGGTTGCTGATAATCCATTTTCATGAAATACGCCTGAATCAAAAGGTATTGTGGCAATCCCGGGTATGACGAGATCATCAATATCCTGATCAGATCGTACGTAATCATAAGAAAAGGAAAGCAGCCCGCCTGTCCTCCAGAACGTTCTTTCAATAGCAGTTCCTATACCAATTGAATCAATCTCAGCAGGAGTCAAACTGCTTATAGAAGTATTCTCCATATGGGAATAAAAAGGGCTTGCCCGTACAATCCAGTCCTGATCTCCTGAAAATCTGTTCTGCTCCTGACGTTCTATATCTAATGATATAGCCTCTTTCTTAAAGAACGGATGAGTTTCCTGTACAAGGTTTAAATAATCATTGAAAGTCATTGTATGAGCAGATGATAGGGAAGGCAGGAATACAACAAATAATAGGCAGTAAACAGTCAATAACTTCATATTATTCTCCCCATTCATGATAGTTGACTTGCAATATTAAAACACTGAAATTGTTATGTAAAGATACATCTCAGTTACTGCTTGGTTATTTAATTTGAGAGCAGATCATTACATAAGATTGAGTTGTATTTAAACATATTAGCACTAAATGAAATGGTTGTACAGAGGACACAAGGGTGAACATACAGGTGCTCTCCAACTGTTGCAATACTTGTCGGCAGGCTTCTATTATTTGGTGATGTTCTTGGAGGAGCAGGTAATACCTGTAATTCTCACCTCTTCATCACGTTCCGTTTCAACATTTTACCGCGGAACCTGTCACTGAGGTGTCTGTCTGCAGAAGCAGCAGATCTTCAGCGTGCGCAATAATATTATCGAATTTATAGTTGAACTGCGGGCTATAATCAACGATACAATATCGAATCTGCGCCCTGTGCTTTTTATTTCCTTTGGC
>CALZMZ010000038.1 GCA_945788685.1 Thermodesulfovibrionia bacterium
TTCTCTCCATGTTCAATAATCAGCAGTATGAGACCTACTACTTTTCCAACAGTATCAGCAGGATGCTTCATTACATATTTCCCGATTGATTCCACCCCAACATTCAGATCATATTTTTTCTTGAATATTTCGAGCAGTTCAAGGAACATTAATGAATCACCTTCAAGATCTTCAATTACTTTCGTGTCATCGTTAATTTGGTCCCTGTCAACTTCGCACTCTTCAGAGAAAAAGTTGTGAACAATTTCCTTAACATCATCTCTCATTTCCTGAGTAACTTCTGGCATACAATACCTCCTTAAATGTAGTTATGTAAGACATTTCCTCCCAAAACATCAAATTCCATATCATGGTACATGGATTCGTCTATTTTTGCTATTCCGGCTTCTCTTAAATAAGCAGGTGCGTTTTCCAACAGTTCGATACTCCCTTCTCCCATAATCGTATTGCGTACAACCGGGGGGGCCCCATATTTTATTTCCACTAATTTTTTTACATCCGGCGTATAGTCTAAACTTTCAGAGGGAATATATTTCAGCCATATGAGTTTTGGCATCTTTTTCTTCCCCCCTCCCGGAGGAGGTCCCTGAGGCGCAGGATGTTCCTTGAATGGTTTAAATGCAATACTGAACACATCTTTATTAGTGGTATACTCCGAAAGTTTGAATTTAAAATTCTTGTCATTGATTTCAGATGATATGTGGCCCGGAACTCTCGGCATTCCAAAAAACTCTCTGTCAATAAACAGGATATTAATATTATTTGCATACATCTCAAAAAGATAAATCTTGGGTTCACCGTTGAAAATGACCGGTATTTTTAAGCCTAATTCAATCCAGGAATCAAAGTCATCAGGAAAGTCCTTGAGTGCCTTGATAACATTTACGTCTATTACCAGTTTATTGTCATTATAAATCAAAGGTTCAGGTACAAGGTTAGCAATCACGGCAGGATTTTCAACCGTCATAGTAAGGCGTACAACATCTCCACGATGACCGATTCTTCTCTGTTTATATAAAGGCATATGAAGGGGCATGCTGTAATGCCTGAAGTTTTTATCATTTACATTTATCATAGTATTGCCTCTGTAAGAGTTAAAAAAACTGTTAACTACTCACTTTCTGTTTTGTTTTCTGATTCCTGTCTTAATTTATGCTGGGCAAGGACCAGCTTTGAAAATATTCCGGTTTCTTCTGCCGTGGCTTCATCAAATGGCAGTTTCCTTGTATTGTTTACAGACTTCATAATCGAACGGATCACGTTGATCGGTTTATCACCTGTAGTTTTTTCCAGGAGACTCAAGGAAAAATCAAATACTTCTTTTGAAGGGACGACATAGTCCACAATGCCCAGTTCCAGGGCCTCATCTGCATGAATAACTTTACCGGCCAGGACCATCTCCAGAGAACGGCATTGTCCTATTTGTCCGGGAAGCCTTACAGAACCGTTCAGGCCGGGTATTATCCCGTGCTCTGTCTCTGGAAAGGAAAGAAGGGCTTTATCACTGCAGACCCTTATATGGCAGGACAATGCCAGTTCCATTCCACCTCCAAAACATACGCCCTTGATTGCAGCAACAACGGGAACAGGCATTTCCTCAATATGATATAGAATTTCATTGCTTTTTCTTAACTCCTCCAGCAGCTGCTCTTTACCATTCATTTTAAAAAGATCGTCTTTATTGAAGCCTGCACAAAAATGTCTGCCTTTTCCTGTGATGATCATTCCCCTTAACACATCACTGTCAGTCCATCTCTGTAAATCAGATAAATGAGCAAGCTTGAATTCTTCAAGGTAATTCTGGGGCGGATTACTGATCGTAAGCACCCCGAAGTTCCCGTGTAATTCCCATTCAGCAATTCTTGATGTTTCCATATCAGACCTTAACGTTTTACTCCCCATTTATCAAGGATAAAATCCGGCAAATCACAGGCGACTCTTTCTTTTGTCATATAGAGCTGCTTTACTTTGGCCTTGCATGATTTCAGGCCGGTTTTTACATTATAAATATTATGTGTGCACACCACATAAGGAGGATCCAGAGATATTTTTGTCTTAACAACAAGCTTATCAAATATCTTCGCCTCTCTTATATACCTTATGTTTGTCTCTATAATGGCCGGTATAATTTCTTTTTCATTAAAGTGACTGAATGTGCCGCTTTTTATCAGAATCTCCCACTGGGCCTGCTCTATATAGTTTATGTAAACCGCATTATTTAAATGCCCGAAGGAATCAAGTTCATATCCTCGAACAGACACAAAGTATTCAAATTCCAATTCTTCCCTCTCTGAATCTCCATTATCAATAACGTCTTTTTATAAATTCAGTTTGTCTGTCATTCCGGCAGTCCTTGAGCCGGTCGAAGCGACTCTCGGTCGATACGACTAAACTCTGACGCGTATCGAGAATCCAGTCATTTCAGTATATTCTGGATGCCCGATTACTGACCCCTGCCTACTGACTGCCGGGGCAGGCTTCGGGCACGACAATAAAAAAGGCACTTATACACAGACACTAATATTTCTTTAAAACAAGTGTTGCATTGTGTCCGCCAAAGGCAAAGGAATTGGAAATAGCAATATTTATATCTTTTTCCCGCGCCTCATTCGGGACATAATCAAGGTCCAGATCAGGGTCCGGGTTATAGTTGATTGTCGGCGACATGATATTATTCTTTATACTCATGATTGTGATTACGGCTTCTACACCCCCTGCCGCACTTATGGTATGCCCGATCATGGATTTTGCAGATGAAATGGGAATCTTATATGCAAGATCGCCGAATACCTGTTTTATCGCCAGGGTTTCATATTTGTCATTAAGGCCTGTTGATGTACCATGGGCATTTATATAATCCACTTCTTCTTTGTTAACGCCAGAATCCTTAAGTGCCATTTCCATGGTTTTGGCCATGCCTACACCGTCCTTCTGGGGTGACATAATATTGTATGCTTCAGTGGTCAGGGCATATCCCATCAATTCCGCATAAATTTCTGCTCCTCTGGCTTTGGCAGATTCTTCTGATTCAAGAATTATAATACCTGCGCCTTCGCCCATCACAAATCCGTCTCTGTCAACTGAGAATGGTCTGCTCGCTTTTTCAGGTTCATCATTCCTTGTGGAAAGGGCATACAGGTCATTAAATCCCTTGATCTCGTCAGGATTCACGCCGCTGCTCCCACCACCGACTATGACAAGATCACATTTATTTGCTTTGATAAGGTCATACCCGCTGGCAATTGCATATGAGGCGGATGAACATGCTGTTGCAATGGTATAACTTGGACCTTCGAGTTTGTATTCTATATTGACCCATGCCGACATCGCGTTGGACATGGTCTTTATGATAAGGTTCTTGGAGTCTTTCTGTACATCCTCACTGGAATAACCGGTACCCACTAAACCGAAAATGACCCCGCACCTTCTCTTATCAAATGATTCGAAATCTATTCCACTGTTTTCCACAGCCACTTTTGATGACACAAAACACATTTTTGTAGATCTTGCCATCTGTTTGGACAGGTACTTTCTGCAATAATTCTTAGAATATTCATCAAAATCATCAGGCACCTGGGCCGCAATCTGAGTTTGATGGTTTGAGGCATCAAACAGGGTAATTTTCCCAACACCACTCTGTCCTGCCACTAAATTGTCCCAGCTGGTTTTCAGGTCCAGGCCGACTCCGGTCATTAAATTTACACCTGTTACGACAACTCGCTTTTCCACAACTTACTCCTTTCCCGTTAAGACTGCTTTTTTTAATGAAGGAGAGGGGTAAAAAACCTTTTCTCCAGTCTGTTCATAATACTGAATGAGAAGATCATAGATATTGCTGAACCCGATTTCATTGCCCAGCGTAACCGGACCTTTCTCCATTCCCTTATATTCATTTAACGCAAATTCAATTTCCGGTTCTGTACAGTATCCCTTATCAATGAAATCATACGCACAATTGATATAAAGACATCTTATTTTATTAACCAGATCCTCCTCATACTTTTTACGCTCTTCATTGCTTACCTGCTTTAAATTAGCAGGTTCTTCGACGGTCTCTTCTTTGTTATACGAATAAAATCCTTTACCGGTTTTTACCCCTAAATTTCCCCTGTCAACAATCTTTTGTACTTCCTCAATTGTGATATAGATAAAATCCTTATGGTCCATATCTTCCAGGTAAATCCTGGCAGCTGACAGAATAACATCAAGACCTACGTGGTCCAGGAATTCAAATGTCCCCATGGTAAAGATATGTTTTTTTATTAAATCGTCTATTTCCTTGATACTCAGTATATTATCTCTATATGCCCAGAACGCCTGCGCCTGGGTATAAATAAAGACCTTGTTCAGAATAAATGCACCCTTTTCAGGCAGGACAAGGGCCTTCTTGTCTATATCCTCGGTAAATTTCTTTAATGATTCGATGGTTTCAGCCGAACAGGCATCTGTTCCCATTATTTCAACTGATTTATTAAAACGCACAGGAAAGAAGAAATGAAGTCCGGCAAATCTCTCTTTTCTATCTGAATCCGGACAAATTGTGGCCGGTTTGATTGATGATGAGTTGGACACGAATACGCATTCCTTTTTAACATTTCGGTCCAGCTCTTTAAATAATTCAGATTTAATCGCAATATCTTCAACCACTGTTTCTATAATGAGATCACAGCTGTTCAATTCGGACATATCAGACGTAATAAGGATGTTTTCAATTTTGTAATTATATGTTTGATCATCATATGCACCGGCTTTAAGCATCCGTCTTAATTTCTTATGTAATTTTTCTGTTGCTTTGTCTCTCAGGTCAGGTTTCCGGAAAATCCACACCAGAGAATACTCAAAATCAATCAGATGGTAAAAAATGGATTCACCCATTCTGCCGCTTCCCACAAGCCCTATTTTCCTGAACGTTCCATCCATGATCTTTTATCCTTTTATGTGTCCTTCCGGGCTTCCGGTCTTTTCATGCCCGCCTGTTTCATGAATTCTACTCTTGCTAATTGGCTTAACTTATAAAGATCAACCACCCTGTTATAAAAAACGTCTTCCGGCAGTTTAGTTTTCACAACTGAATTCACCAGATTGTAGTAATCAAGATTAGTATTAATGATTTGATCTTTCATTGCTTCGTATTGAGGAGTGCCGGGGTAGGGCGTCATGACGGTAAATCCCGCAAATAGTATGGGATGGTCCGTGATAAATTTTTCAACCCTTTCAAAGTCTTTTTCTTCATAATGCGGACCTATAATATAATTACCCGCACACCAGATGCCGGCATCGTGTAAGGTATCAATGGCCTGAATAGTATTGGCAATGGATGACTTCTTGTTATATTTCTCAAGCTCTTCATCAGTTGTTGCCTCAAACCCGAGTATTGCAACTTTAACTCCTGCCTTTGCTGATAATTCAAATACATCCGGGTGTTTGACAACCGTGTCAGTCCTTACATCGACGATATATCCATGCTGGATATTCTCATCTATTAAACTCTGGAACATTAACCGTGAATTCTCAATATTGCCATAGGTATGAGAATCAACCATCCGTATCGCAGGATATTCATCCATGGTTTTGATTTCCCTGATAATCGACGGGACTTCTCTGGGGATATAATATCCACTTGCAAACTTCCATAATCCACAGAAACTGCACTTGTCAGTGCAGCCAAGTGAAGTATTAATATAGTGGACCTTGAAGTTGTTCTGCTCGATAATATAATTGTACCTGCTGGTCAGGTCTCTGTCCGGGAAATATTCATCCTTGTCGTAGTAAAGGTAATGCTCCTCTTTTATCTCTTTCCTGGACATTTCTGACTGCTGACGGGTAAATTTCAGCTCACCGTTTACCCGTATACCCAGTCCGGGAATTTTGGCAAAATCAGGCCTTGAAGTGTCTGCCTTGAAAGCATCAACAACGCTGCGCATCGTTCTTTTACCCAGACCTATTACTACGAGGTCAACCTCGGGCATGCTGAAATCATGCGGATTCAGAGTTGTATGTAAACCGCCGATTACCGTTAAAATTTTCTGATTGAAATCTCTTACGACCTTCAATATTTTTTTTGCTGAATTTACATGAGCAGTGAGACAGGTTATTCCCACGATATCAGGACTGAAACTGGTTAACTCATCATAGGTTGCCTTTTCAAAATCGAAATTTTTCTGTTCATCATTTTCAAATTTCAGATCGGCAATCCTGACCTCTTCGTTACGCAGTGCTCCGGCAATATCATTTAAGGCCAAAGGCGGGCCTATTAATTCTCTCTTATTGAGCTCCATTTCCTCATCAGCCCTGTAATGGTCCCTTATTGCGTTTATATCCGGCACAGGAGGATTTATCAGTAATATTCTCATAATTACCTCTTTTCTTTAATCGTGGTTAGCCAATACATCCTGTAATGCTATTTTCAATAAGATAATATGTAATTGGTTATATCTAACAATATCTCATCGTAAAACCAGCCTGCATGAACTTGCTTACTTCAGTTACAAAGCTCAATATCATATCGTCCTTGTTTAACGTCTCTTCCCTCACGATTTTATCAAGGCAGATAAAAGCAGCAGGCGGACCTGGATAGCCCATATTAGAGACTTTTGTATACAGGATATCTCTTGAAATACCTACGACATCCTCACATTCAGTTAAAATAATTTCAACAATATGCTTTGTGGGCATGTTGAGCTGGAAAAATTTCAGATTGGATATATCGATCTTGTATTTTTCTATAAACCTTGCAATCCCATTAGTGAAAATCGTTATCTTGTTAGTGTCCAGCATATGCTCACGTAATTCAAGTTTAAACATCTGGGACATATGATGATAACCCCTGTTATGTGCTTCGACCAGATTTTCCCAGCACGCAGGCCATCCATTATGCATGGCTGAAGGTTTATTCCCACCAATAGATTCAATATTCGAGTGCTCAAGATACAGACCGTCTGACTGAGTGTCCGATGCCTGAAGTACAATGGCACCTGAGCCGTCACACAAAAACCACCGTATAAACGCGTCCTCGGTTTTAAGGATTTCCTGATTAAAATAATCGGCTTTTAATGCAGCTGAATTTATGCATGTAGAAAGCACCAGTGCATTTTTATAGCGGCCGTATCTAATTGTGTCATGCGCTACCATGAGAGAC
Organism: Thermodesulfovibrionia bacterium; assembly: GCA_945788685.1. GTDB lineage: Bacteria > Nitrospirota > Thermodesulfovibrionia > UBA6902 > UBA6902 > CALZJD01. Next base: position 7,139 of record CALZMZ010000038.1, read on the forward strand.
TTGTATGCAGAGGTGCAATTGGAATGTATGGCCATTTCCGCGCATCTTTCGATGCCTAGGGCTTCCTGAATCCGGGTGGTGATTGGCGGAATCTGCTCCATAAAAGGACTTCCAAATGTGATAAGATCAATATCTTCAGGTTTTACACCAGCAGCTTCCATAGCCTGGTTTGCAGCCTTTACAGACATTGTGATATGGTCTTCAGTTCGCTCTTTTGTCTGGGGATCAATAGCATAATAACAATGGTCGATGTCCAGCATCTCTGCCATAAGAGGCTTTGATCTCTCAATCCACCTCATCACCTTTCTGGGTGCGTCCGTGAATTCCCCTAAAAATTCTCCAATTTTATCAAAAGGGATAGGGTCTCCCGGTAAATAAGAGCCTGTTCCGGCAACTTTGACGAATTTTTCTTCAGCCATCTTTAACTCCTTTCCAATGTAAGACCTTAGAGAAGAATCAGATCAACGCTCTGGCATTAAGTGATCCTCGGTGATGTATCTAGTAACAGAATAAAACCATTCCTGATATCCAATGTCTCGAATGTGAAATAGAAACAAGTATCTCTTTTAAATGTAACCTGTTTGCACATTCACGTATGCCATTAAATAATCTGATCATCGGTTTTTTAAACTCATTATTTATAATTTCTATCTCCCGATAATTCTTCTTTACATTTCCCGATTTGCTCTCGATGTAATCAAAGACACATTCCTTGATCATAAATCTCGCCCCAAGACAGTGAGGTCTATGAGCGCAGTAATTCAGTTCCGCCTGAGTAAAAATTATGCTGTCTTCACACATTCCGGAACCACTGGAAGGTGTAATTGTCTGATAAACTTCATCAAATCTTTTCAATAAAGTTCTCTTTTCATACATATTAAATTTGTCCGTTACTTAGTCTTGCGGCTTCTTTGCCAGATCTACTGCCAGACGGCAAAACTGGTCACTTACTTTTTCAACAGCCTCATCCTCTGAATACTTCCGGGCATTAACAAAGGAGTTTACGACTGCATGAATTACACTGACAGGTTTATTGCCGGTAAGCTTTTTTAAAAGATCCATTGAATAATCAAATACTTCCTTTGAGGGAACTACATAGTCGACCAGCTTTAATCTGAGTGCTTCCTCTGCGTCAATGGTTTTGGCTGTCAGGAGCATATCAATTGCATTTGCCATTCCTACAATCCCCGGAAGCTTGACTGATCCATGCAATCCCGGCATAATGCCCAATCCAGATTCAGGGAAGGAAAACAGCGATTTATCACTGCAGACCCTGATATGGCAGGAAAGAGCAACTTCCAGACCTCCTCCCATGCACACGCCTTTAATTGCCGCTATGACAGGTATAGGTAAATCCCAGAGATAATTAAGGACTTTTTTCCCTTTTGCCAGATTGCTCCTGATCCCCTCTTCATCAGGAGCCGTCATGATATTATTTTTATCAGCACCCGCACTGAAATGCCTGCCTTTTCCCTGAATTATCAATCCTCTCAATGATTCATTGCTTGTCCATCTCTGCAAATCTGATAAACTGACAATTTCCGGCTCAGTAAGAAAGTTCTGCGGCGGGTTATTGATTGTCATTACCCCAAAATCATCAACTGTTTCCCACTCTACCAATTTTGATGTTTCCATTACATAAACCCCCGGCGTCCTGGCTTTACATTAAACTCTTACAATACTGATCTGAGTTATATTATTTCATCATCTTCGGTTACGTCACTGCCTTCAGCATCAGGCAGTGAGAGGACACGGTGCTGGGCAGCAAGGTACCCTCCAATGTAGTTATCGTAAATAATGCTGTAAGCTTCCTTTGATAAACGTCTTGTCAGCATATGGATATTAATATCATTGGAAGCATATTTGTCAGTTGTTGCGGTAATGCCGTCTTCAATTCCTGCAGCATCATACACTGCATTTACAATACCCAGTTCCAATGCCTCAGCTGCAGAATACACCTTGCCGGTCTGCACCAACTCCAGCATCTTTCCTAACCCGCAGAATTTACCGAGCTGAAATACTGTCTGGCCCGGGAGCATACCTTTACTCATTTCATCATGGCAAAACTTTGCATCATCCGAGACAATACGGGCGTCGCAGGTCAGTGCGAGATCAACAGCTGCACCAAAACAGTCTCCTTCAATAACGGCAATTGTGATTTTATTTAATTTATCCAGAGACCGGAGCATGGCTTCCCATTTCCGAAAACCATCATAATCAATCTTTTCGGGATAAAATTTTTCTGTATCCAGACCGTAACCGAAACACTTCTTTGAGCCCCTGAAAATAACAAATTTGCATTTAGATTCATCTTCAAGGTAATGCAACACATTGGTAAGTTCAGATATAGCTTTCAGATTAACAAGTCCCTTGTCTAATTTATCGAGGTGAATTATTGTTGTTACATCTGTTTCAGTGACATGTATTAGCTGTAAATCCATATCTACCCTTCCTTCATTTAAATGATTATGTTTATTTCAAAAAGTTTAAAATAATATCTACGGGTTACATATAATAAAAATTCTGTCACATTAAGATAATTTACAATTACCACAGTAGCAGACAGCTTTCAATAGCAAGTCCGGGCCCCATTGATATGAGGACCCCCAAATCTCCCTTTTTTGCCACTTTTTCCTTTGTGAGACGTTCAAAGGAAAAGAAGACTGATCCGGATGACATGTTCCCGTATTCTTCATGGACTACCATGGTATGTCTGATGTCAATGTTAGATAATCCTAAATTGTATTTGATGCTCTCCAGGACCTTTCTTCCTCCGGCATGTACTACCCAGTGGGAAATGTCCCTTTTTTTCAATCCATACTTATCTAATAACCCGTATAAAACACCTTCTATATTATTTCCGATTATATAGGGCAGCTCCTTGGACAGGATCAGGGATATCTTGTTTTCCTCATTCTCAAACATGTCATATTTCAGCATGTCCATGTGATCGGTCAGTATCCTTGATTCAAATCCGATTATCTGAGGTCCTTTAGATGTGGAAGAATCCTTCTGTGTTTCCAGCAATAAGGCGGTAGCTCCATCACCGAAAAGAGAATTTACTACTGCTGCCTGAATTGTCTCATAATTTACATACGCTGAAGAGCTGATCTCTATACAGAGCAAAAGGACCTTCTTTCCGGGACCACCAGCAGATGCAGATTCAGTTGCGCATCGTAATGAAGGAATACCGGCGCTGCATCCCATTCCGACTATGTCTGTTCTCTGGATATTATTCCGGAACTTCAGGTGCTTGACCAGATGGGCAGATACCCCGGGAAGCAGGAGTCCGGTGCTGGTAACGCAGACAACGTGATCGACTTCAGTTACATCCATGTCTAGCTGTGATAAGCATCTCCTGGTCACCTTTGTCCCAAGCTCAATCGAACCGTTTAAGTGCTTGGTAATTAAATCATGATTGGATTCATTTCGGATAATCCCGTTTTCTCCGGGTTCCGGAAGGTAAAGATATCTCCCTTTTATATGGGATTTCTTAAAGAGTTTTCTTATTTTGATGTCTTTGGTGCCAAACAGGTCTATTACTTCCAGCTGTGAATATCTTTTTGGAGGATTGGCAGTTGCTACACTTAATATCTGGGGATATGAGTTTCCGGATATGGCATCAAGAAATCTTTGTTTAGTGTCGATTAACGTATATTCTTTTAGTGACATGTTATATCCCAATACTAAAAAATATATAAATTAAAGAGTCATGCGAGAACCAGTAGTATTATTACTATATAGATATAAAATAATTTGTCAAGAAAAATATTTAGAAAATGAGTAGATATATGAATTATATAAGTTAATGATTCCCCCATAAAAACTTTAATATTTCTAATATGTTACCGAATATGTATTAAAATGTATTGAATAATTTTTAATTTTATAGTAGTTAATCTTATTGATTTGCAATATATGTATTGTTTTTTATCTCATAATGTATGGCAAATGACGAGTCTGTCTCAGGCTTTCTACCAAGACTGATAATGCCGCTCCCGGTCAAAGGCATCTCTATCTTTGTTAAGCTTATCGTCTTTTTTCCGTGCTCCTGAATGTATGTACCGTTTGTGCTTTGATCAATTATTACGAACTTACCTCTCCTGTATTCAATTCTTGCATGTGTTCGTGATACATGGCTGTCACAGACAATAATATCATTGTGGCTCTGACGACCAAGTGTAATATTAGGCTGGTTTTGATCAACTGTGGTAGTATTGTCGTTGCAGCATAAAATAAGACTCATGCCTGTCCTTATGTCTTTAAAAAAACTGCCGGAAGCTTTACTTGAAATGAAAGTCAGATCTTCTGTTTCCCACACAACTTCAAAGATATTGATTACTCCGCTTTTACCCTTAAAAGTGACTTTATCAATGTAATTCGTTGTTGAAGACAGTTCCTCGCTTAATAATTTGACAGTCTGTTCAGAGACAATGATCTGTCTCTGCTTTGCTATGGAAACCAGCCTGGCCGCTACATTGACGGTATCTCCGAAAATATCCCCTTCTTCTTTTATAACAGGCCCATAATGTATTCCAACATAAATATTTGGAGAAGCAAAATCAGGTTTGTCCCTGTATTCCAGCTGGTCAATGGCTTCGTGCATGGCTATTCCCGCATTAACAGCAGTACTGGGATTCTGAAAAGTACACAAAATTTCATCCCCTATCGACTTTATTACTGTTCCCTGGAAACGAAAAGTCACTTTGGTGAGTATCGAGATACAGTCACGAATAATCGTATTTGCGGCTTTATCCCCAAGTTGATCATACAACTGTGTGCTTTTCGCGATATCTGAAAAAAGTACAGCTGCATTCATTGATTCTTTATTCATATTAATTTATAAGATTGAAATATTATTCGATATGTAGACTATGATAGAGACTGTCTGTTTGCCTGTCAACAGAAAAATTGAGTTATTTATAATTTAATACAATGTGATTCCCGCTGGCTTTACCCTGGATTGTGAAATTTCCATTTAGAAGGAAATCACAAATAATTCTTGAAGTTTGCAGATTTTAAAGTTAGAATGTGGCATATTTTCAGTTTCTCTGCAGCAATAATCTTTTGAATGTTGAATGTGATTTTCCAGACAATGTAAAATAAAAGATAAAGAAGAATTGGTTAGCGGGGTTTATTATTATAACTGCAGTCTGTGATAATCGGATTCTATCATGTTATTAAACGGGTATTCATTAAAAAGACTGACATCTAAATTAAATCATTTCCCTCAGCTCGAGGATTTAGATGCAGTTACGATTATAAGCGGGATCCCTTTTTTCTCCGGTCTTGAAGATATCAACAATAAGGAATTACTGGACTCAATTATTATTTCTGAATTTCACCAGAACCAGGTCATAAGCAGACACGGCACGTTTAATGAATACTGTCATATCATTCTCTCGGGTAAGGTCAAGGCTGTTATTCCCACAGAGAATATATCACGGTATGAACTCTATACTCTTGGGCCGGGAAAATTTTTCGGGGAAGAAATTATCTTCTCTGATGAACCATGTGTGAACACAATTGAGGCTGTAACTGAAACAATAACTCTTTCCATTCCAAAAGATACCCTGCAAAAACTGGTCACTCAATCCGGCGCTTTAAAGTCCACTATGGATAAACATTATATTGAAAGAAAATTGAGGTATGACCTGCGGCGTGTCTCGATTTTCTCTCACCTGAATGACAATCTGTTTAATGACATGTTAGACAGGGTTGAACTGATGAACTTTTCTGAAGATACAGTAATTTTCAATGAAGGTGATGAAGGCGATGCGTTCTACTTTATCAGAAAGGGAAGGGTAAGAATAAGTAAGGTCAATAAAGAAAAGGACAAGCTGCTTGCCGTACTTGGAGAAGGGCAGTTCTTTGGTGAAATGTCACTGCTTTTAAAGGAAGCAAGAAATGGAACTGCCAGGGTTTTAAAGGCATCTGAACTGGTAAAGATATCCCGTCACGTATTCCTGGATATAGTCAGTCAGGACCAGGAGTTGGGGGATAAGTTTAAACATATAATAGAAACCAGACTGACTGATCTGGAAGACATATTGAAAAATCCGGATGTTGCGGTTGTGACAAGAAAAATACTTGATCTCAATATGGAAATAAATAAACACCTTGATATTATTTATCAATGTACCATTGAAACGGACAATGGCAGTGCCCTGCTAGCTACATTTCCGGGCATGAGATATCCCTATATTTATCCCCGGGACAGTTCATGTGCTTCAAGGTTCCTGTATAAGCTCGTTACGAGCCCGTTTAATTTTAGAGACAATGCGTTTCTGCTTTTATCTGAAATGGCAAGGTTTGTGATGAATTGCCAGAGAGAGGACGGCTTCTGGGGGCAGAGATACGGGATTACAGGGGAAGATAAAGGCATTTATTTGCAGGAAGATAATGTGGCCCATGGTGTTACCATTTTATGCCGGTATCTGCTGGCGGCAGTTTACAGGGGAATTACTATTCAAAACCCTGAACAATATATTAATGCTATTGGGAAGGGTGCTGAATATGCAAAAATAAATTATTTCAGGAATGAGCCGCATCTGTTCTATTCAACTACATCAATTCATGAATCAGCAATAGAGCAGGGTTATTCTATCTGGGTCAATTATTCATACCTTTTGATGTGCAGGTTAATAGTCAGGGTTAGTGAAGCATACGGGGTGTCAGACAAACTGACATTTAATGAAGAACTTATAGATAAACTAGAGGCATCAATCGAGAAATATCTTGTATCTTCCGGACGGTATGTAAGAATGTTTAAATCTTCCAAAGTTATAGATTACCGACCTGATATTACGATGTTAAGTCCGTTCTTTTTTGGAACAGGGATGGATATTGAATACTTCAGGGATTCAGAGCAGTTTATCAATTCAGTACGTTATATCGAGGACAACCTGTGGGACAATGAGCTCGGAATGCTTCAGAGATACCCGGCTGATTATGATAATCCTCATGTCCATGTACATGCAGGCAACGGCCCCTGGGTACAATATACAGCGATCCTGGCCCAGTATTATTATTATAAAGGAGACAGTAAAAGGGGAGATGAACTGCTTGAGCTAATCTCCAGCTATGCCTCCAAAGAAGGCTACCTGTCCGAGCATCTGACCAAACCTGAAAGATTTTTTGAATTTTTGAAAATAGAATGGACAACCGGCAGGGACTTTCAAAAAGAATTGCTGGAAAACGATATTTTAGTACCCGGGATACCCTGCGATTTTATTGTTGAAGAACTTAATCACATGAAGAAGGCCTATGACACTATTGAAAAAGAATGTAAGGAGGTGGGTGATAAAGGACACATTCACTTTGTCAGTCCTCTGATGTGGTCTCACGCAGAGTATGGCATGGCACTGATTATGAAGACGGAAAAGGAGCTGGAGAGAATCGGGGACGATACGTAATTATAATAATCATTTTTTATGTAAAGTTCTCCCTTTAAATCTCCCCCTTTGAAAAAGGGGGATTAAGGGGGATTTTACGAATCATATCTTTAAAAAATCTCCCCTGCCCCCTCTTTACCAAAGAGGGGAATACAAATTGAATTATAATTAATAAAATATTAATTTGAAGCACGACATTACTGTGGAGAGCTTCACTAGTTCAGCGGGTGTACTTCGATTGAATAGGTTGAACACGGATCCTTGCTGAAACCTGAAAGCAATATTATATAATCACCTTTTTTCCCAAGCTTGAACTTTTTGACGGTATCTTCAGCAAACTTTACATGTTTGCAGTCAGAGAAATTGCGGGAAATAAGAATGGGATTAACACCCCAGAGTAAGTTTAAACATCGGTGTACTTTTTTCGAGTGAGTTATTGCAAAGACAGGTGCAGCCGGGCGGTTAGAGGATATCATCCGTGCCGCATCACCGGACCTGGTCTGAACAAAAATGCTCCTGACCATAAGATCACGCGATAGCTGGGAAATCGCTATTCCCAGTATTTCCGGAAGCTTTGATTTCTGGTCCTCTCCGGCCTTACTGAACCTGCCACGCAAATTAAAGAACTGGAAGGCTTCGGTTTCCCTCAGCACATTATCCATGATCGTGAGGCTCTCTACGGGATATTTACCGGAAGCTGTTTCAGCAGAAAGCATGACCGCATCTGCTCCAGCCATGCATGCTCCCGCAATATCTGAAACTTCTGCCCGGGTGGGCCTGGATTGTGTGATCATGCTTTCCATCATTTGAGTGGCCACTATTACAGGTTTGTTATTCTGGTTGGCAAGGGTAATAAGTCTGTTCTGGATCAACGGGTCAACGGGACTTTTTGAGGGGCCATTTCCACGCCCAAATCACCCCGGGCCACCATGATGCCGTCTGCCAGATCGATTATCCGTTCGATATTTTCCAGGGCCTCGGGTTTCTCGATTTTTGCAATTATCTTTATATCAGCCTTTGATCTTTTTAAAACATTTTTAAGGTCAACTATATCCTGTGGCTGGCGGACAAATGAAAGGGATATATAATCCACGTCTGCCTTAATGCAGTATGTAACGTCATTGCGGTCTTTATTGGTGAGTGCTGCTATCCTGATATCTGTATCGGGCAGATTCATGCCTTTATTGTTTTTCAGAGTGCCACCCCGTATAACAAGCGCTTCAAGTGTATCCTTTGCCTTTTTCAGGACCTTCAGTTCCAGGTTGCCATCGTCCAGAAGAATCCTCTCGCCGGCCCGGACCTGCTTTATTATCCCTTTATATTGAGACGGAATGAGACCGGTATCACCCATAACATTTTTGCCGGTAATTAACACCCTGGTGTTTTCCTTCAAATGGATGGAATTGTTTATAAACATACCAACGCGAATTTTAGGCCCGCACAGGTCGCCAAGTATGGCTACGTTAGCATTCAGGGACTGTGCAACTTTCCGTATTCTGGCAATCAGCCTGACATGATCAGCAGGATTTCCATGTGAAAAATTGATCCGGGCCACATTCATTCCCTTTTTTATTAACTGTCTCAGCTTCTGTTCTGTTTCTGATGCCGGACCAATAGTTGCAACAATCTTGGTTCTGCGATAAAAAAGATACTTGTAGTTCAACTCCATATCCATGGATTTAAACATATCAGATGTTCTGGCCATGATAATTAATCTCCTGTATTTATCTCGCTTTTAATCGTTTTTCATGAATTTCAAGAAGTTTCCAATGGATAATCGGGATGTCGAAATAAGAGTCACGCTGAATACGGTACGCTTCAGTGCTTTCCAGTGCCAGGACCTGATATGGGTTGCTGGTTTGAAACAGAACATTGCTTTCACCAAAAAAATCTCCAGCTATTAATGTTTCGACCGAACCGTTATTATATACAATGCGCAGTTTCCCGTGCTTGATTATATACAACCCGGTTCCGTCTTTTCCGGGAACCGCATCATCAGGTTGAAAAGTCAGAGAGCGCATGGTCCTGATAATTTCTGTCTGTACTGTATAAGATATATCACTGCCAAAAAGCCAGGAATGTTGTAATAACTCCCGCTTCTCCTGAAGCTCCATTATATCAGCGTGAAGCCCGTTGCTCTTAATAAAATTATTATACAGGCCGCTGGGTATTTGCAAAGACTGTACATAACTGACCGCACGGCAAATTTCTCTTGATGGATATTGTTCCAGCCCTGATATATCACCTGCTAATGCTCCGGATGATAAGGTCTTCCTGCTCCCGGGATACGTTCCTGTTAACTCAGCCTCTCCGGTCAGGATAAGATAAACGTTTTCATTAACCTCATTCATCCTGATAAGAGTGGCTTCGGGATGAAAGGTTACGATCGGATTTTTTACTAGAATATCCAGCTGATCATGAGACACAGACGGGAAGAGGGATTGTAAATAAAGAAAGGCATGCTTTGAAGCGTAATCCTTCGGGGATGAGATTAAAACGTCTACCGATCCAAATGATGCTTCAGTGCCGACCACTTTTTGCCGGCCGGTCAGGTCTGATGACAGATGCGACAGGATAATCTTGTCTGACCGGTCGTCCTGAAAATCACCTGTATTCCCGTGAATAAGTTCTCCCCCGGCATCCAGCTTCTTCAGATTAACACGTGTAAGGTAACTGCTTTGGACCTGATTGAAGAAGTCGCGAGTAATCCCCGGTTCCGAAGTATTCTCATTAATCATACTCTTCAGCATGTCCAAATTAACTATATCTGCAAGATGCGCATAGGATTTGTAACCATCGTGGTTCATGGACCGGAATATAAAGATTGAAGTCTCTACAGGATGAGGGGAAATAACAGGTTGAACTTCCAGGCCATTTATTGTATTCCAGACACCAGCTTTCAGGTCATGCACTGCAAAACAGTCATTAAAGCTTTCCTCGGGGATTGACATCAAGGCGGATAATTTTTTAGTGACCGAAGCTCTGACAAGGGGAATTGCATAATATTTAATTCTGTGGTCTGAGCGTATAAAGGAGGTCAGGCTTGCAAAATGGTCATCGTGGGCATGAGTATGAAAAATTCCCTCGATCTCATTAACACCTATCCCCAGGTATTTTAGACTGTGCAGGATATTCGGCCCTGCATCAATTAAATATACTTTCCCTCTGAACATAATAATGCTGGACATCCCCGGACGGTTGATGTCCCATCCATTACCCTCTCCTGCATGCAGAACCGCAAAGTGTTCTCTCGCAATATTATGAAATCCCAGCTGATACGTTAATTCATAACTTTCGTGAGGAGCCAGATTAAGATCAACAGTTAATGATTCCTCCTGATACTGAATTTCAAATATGTTTGGTTTAAGACGACGTATAGAGACACCATTTCTTATTTCAACAGGACCGTCCCTGATTATCCTTGAATCAAAAAACTGCTCAATTGGTCTGATTTTCCCGTAAGCGAATTTTAATTTCATTCTCATCAGGTCATGTGCTGATTTTGAAGACACCCCTGTCTCCAGAATTTCCTTTTCCGTGAGCAGGCCGTAATTGCCTCTATAGATGTACTGCATTTGAGAGTGGACCTGCTTCTCATCACCTATCAGCATGGGTTTCAGACCGGCGTTATTGGGATGACCGGGCAGGATCATCCCCTGCCTGTATAACATCTGCATTACAGGGAATTCAGCAAAATTTGCAAAACTGCCATTTTGAATGGACAGATCTGAAAGTAATATTGCGTTAGGACCTGTTTCAGCACTCAACCCATTTACGGTCTTATTTGAAATCAGGCCTTTTTTCATTAAGTGCTTAACGCTGTCAGCCGGACATCCGCATAATATGTGCAGTCCGGCTTCAGCTACTTCCAGCCAATAAATGCCGCTGGCAACTCTTATCTTGGATATTTTAGGCAACAGTTGTAATCCTGATCATTATGATATTTTTTTGATTATTCCGATGTAGTTCCCCATGAACTCTGCACACGTCTCATTGTTTTTATCAAGGAGTTCAACGTTAATATTTATTGATAAGTTGTCATTTGCTTTATGCACGGGATCACCGGTCAAGGTCGCTCTTGCAAGACTACCTGTATTGACTGGCTTAATAAATTTACTGGTTGACTCTTTAATGACAACGTCATAATCTGAAGCCCTGATATCACAGATATGTTTAGCTAATGTCCAGCCGGTCAAAACCATGACTGAATAAATTGAACCGGCAAACATTGTGTCTTTATCGTTTCTGTTTCCATCAAGGTTAATGCTGATAGATGCCCCGGTATCAGTACATTCCATGAATTTCATACTTAATGCAGAGTAGGGTTCAATTTTTTTTAAATATTCTTCCATGTATGTTTCAATAATATGATGTTGGCATTACAGGCCGCGATACCCCTGACTGAAACTGATTACAGCTTTGAACCAGTTTTAGTAACTTTTTCTCACTGCATTGACATAAGCTTATATAGTGCAGGTCCCCCGTTTATTCAGACCGGCGAATTTTATTGATATTAGCAAACGTGATGACTGAAGGCAAGAATAAAATCCTTACATCCTGTTTCAGAGGTTGATCTGGTTTTCAGGGAGATTGAATCAGGAAGGCATGATGCGGGAATGGAAGTTAACGTGTTACCAGCTGCTTCATACTTTAATGAAGTACTAAAAAGAGTACACGTAGATGAAAAATTGACACAATATATGAAGAAATATAAATTTTAAATCCCAATAAATCAACTATTTACATATCTGGCAAATGAATTGCATGATGTTTTGCGGAATTTAATATGGATTGTGAGAATAAATAATTACATGAAAACCAGGAGTGCGGGTAATACAGAGATTCATAAAAGCTGCAACAAACAAACAGACCAGACTGATAAAAGCAAAAAAAAATTTAATATTCATGAAAAAAACATGCGGAGGGAAATGGAATCACCACATTTTGATTCAACAATAAATCACACAAAAATAGATGCGGATCACAAGACACCCGTCACTGACCTGAAATTTCATATGCTGGGGCTCAAGATCCGTTCAAGCATTAAAGAGATTATTAAAGTGACTATGATTGTAATAGCATTTTTAATTATCTACAAGATTATAGGTGCACATGATTTATGGATACAATTTCTTGACACGTTTGATTGGTAGGCAAGGATGATAGTTTATTTATTGCTTAGAAAAAAGAATGTTTTTTTAATCTGAAGAAACCAAGTGTTGAAAATAAAATGAACATTAATGCCCCTGCGGAATGATATGGGTGTACGACTGTTATGACAATGGGTGCCAGAATGATTCTTGTCATAGACCGTAAATACTCACTTTCCCTTATAAAATCAGCTATCGGTGGTGAGTACGCATAATACAGGTGAACCATTTTTCTGCCTAAATAATTTCTTAACAGATGCCTGTCTCTGAAGTCTCTTAATGCCTTGACTTTGGGGTGCATCAGGCTTCCATAAGCAGCAGTAGCTATAAAACATCCACCGCCTTTATCACCGGCACCTGTATTCCCGCCATTTATTATTACACACCCTTTACCTCCATGTTCCTTATCACTCAGAGCACAGGGATTATTGCCGGGCTCAGTCAGAAGAGCATTATGGGCATTTAACCTGCCGCCTGATAACACCTTGTCTGAAAGAGAGGGCACGGCATCTACACTGTTAATGATCATCTGTTTTACCTGAGAGGGTGTCAGGTCAGGGTCGTTAGCGAGGATTAATCCTGCAACTCCAGATACAAATGGTGCTGACATTGATGTGCCGTTGTAACTTGCATAATCAAAGCTGCTGATGCTAATCGGTTTTCTTGCAAGACGTATGTTTTCAAGATAAACTCCGTCTCCATTAATTGAATTGTCTGAAGATATGCCAAATCCAAAATAAAATGAGTCAGACATCTCAGCTATTCCTGTAAGTGCATCTGTAAAGTCTGATATAAAACTCTCTGTGGTCCCTGTTCTGTAATCTATCCATTTCCAGTCAATACCGTCACTGGAATAATTAATGTCCAGATAATCATGATTTCTTTCCAACTCGCCTTTCCATGTAAATGAAAGAGTGTAGAGATTGTCTTTAACCGGGATCACCGGGTCCATGTATCCGACCCAGGTTGAAGTGCTGTCAGGATAGCTGCCGTCCGGACTGTCCTCAAGGCTGTTACCGGCATGTATACCGGTCCCTTCAGTGACAGCCCAGGTAGAGTATTGGTTTTCACTTTCCCATCCCATGCGGGGCAGGCTGCCGGTTTCCCCCTCAAAGGTCTCTTCCTTAAAAACAGTTACAGGAGCTCCATAGCTTAATTCAAGATTTGAACTGAAAATATTTACTCCCGGAGCTGTCAGATCTACCGATTTCTTCCCATAGTTAGAAAAAAAAGCAAGATTATCATCGATGTCTGAAGCTGCAACAGATATAATATTTGGACTTGTGAAGCTTGCCGGATAATCAGGATTCATATCATTGTTACTGCTGTTATTGCCTGCAGCACAAACCACAACTGCACCTGACACGTCTATGGCGTCCTTAAGAATATTGCTGAATTTGCTGCCGCCCCAGCTGAGATTTATTATATGTGCTCCGTTTCTGCCTGCATAAAGAATGGCAGATACGGCGTCTGCTGTTGTTCCCGTACCATTAATTCCGATAAACCTTAATGGCAGAATCCGTGCTTCCCACATGACACCTGCAACCCCTTCATTGTTGTTACCAGTGGCAGCAATTATTCCCGCAACATGGGTCCCGTGTCCATTGTAATCCATTGGATTATTATCGCTGCCGATGAAATCCCATCCATGGCAATCGTCTATATATCCATTGTTATCATTGTCAATGCCATCTGCACAGCTGGATTCTCCGCTGTTCGACCAGATATTATCTATTAAGTCAGGATGATCATAAGCTACTCCGGTATCTATGACTGCTACTACTACATCTCTTGAACCGACAGTTATATCCCATGCCTCAGGTACATCTATATCTGCATCATCCCATCCCCCTGTCTGGCCTGTATTATGCAATCCCCAAAGCTCATCAAAGTCTGTATCGTCAGGCATGGCATTAATGCTGACTATATAATTTGGTTCTGCATATTCTACATTCGGATCTTCGCTGTAAAGCTGAACGGCTTCTTCAACAGTTAATCCGCCGCTGATTTTTACGTGGTGGACCCTGATTTTATTGAAGGCTTTTTTTTGCACAGCAGAAATTTGTGCATGGACCGCACTTAATGAATGTACGTCGGAATTCTGTTTAAATTTAACGAGAATTTCTCCAGGCACATAATCAGCACTGCTATTTGTATTAAATATCAGTATATTCAACATGATAATAATGGTATATGTACAAAATGATGTAAGGTTATTTTTCATATTAAAAATAACAATCTAATTGAGATACGGGTAAACTGAAACATTCAGATGATGTATATGCTGATATGGTCATTTTTATTCGCATGTCCTGTTTTTATTAATCGGGTAGATTGAAAATAAACTTTAATTTGAACTACTTAGCGAGTTTTTATGGAATCAGCAGTTGCTATGAATGGACTGGATTATCAGGAAAGAGATGGTGAGTAACCGCTTATTTATCAGATATTTAATTCTTTAATGCATATAATAAATGGGCATTTTGCTTAACAGCATGAGGGCTGATTAAAAATGAGACTGAATGATTCCTGAAAAAAGATGTATGAACATAAAAGTATAATTTTTTTTGACACATTTTTTTTTTTATTGACAATAAAAGGAAAATAAGGGAGAATAAGAGAATCCATTCTAAACAAACTGATACTCAATATTAAATTGCTTGAACTAAAAGCTGTTACGTAACAACATACAAGGAGGATGAGTTGCACTCGTGCTTTTCATTACAGTCGATTAAATCAGGTAAACGGAAGAAAAAGCCTAAGACTGTGGGCAAAAGAATCAGTTGAACAGGAACAAATCCTTGAGACAGAGCCGGGTGCAAAGACAGTAGGGGTCCTGTACTTCAACAACACAACAGGGAAATCAGGTCTGGACCCATTGCAGAAGGGTTTGACGCTGATGCTCATAACTGACCTGTCCACGGTTGAGGGACTTCAGGTTGTGGAGAGAGTGAGGCTTCAGGCAATAACAGAAGAAATGGGACTTGGCGTATCCGGACTGGTTGGTTCTGATTCTGCGCCCCGGGTAGGAAAGCTCCTGGGGGCCCGGTGGCTGGTGGGCGGAGATATTTTAGAGAATGTCCTGGTACCGATTCATATAAATTCGAACGTTCTGGATGTACCCGGGCCGCGGGTGCTTGGTCAGCCAACGGCTGAAGGGATACTGGAAGAGTTTTTCAGAATAGAAAAAGAACTGCTTTTCAAGATCATAGAATACCTTAAGATTGAACTTGCTCCAGAGGAAATAACAAGGTTAGAGAAACCACTTACGACAGATATAAAAGCGCTTCTCGACCTTTTTAAGGGAATAGATGCAAGTGATCGTGGTAATTACAGTCTGGCTGAAAGATATTATGAAAGGGCTTTAACAAGGGACCCGGGCATATCTTCTGCAGAGGTGTATCTTGAGGAGTTACTGTCTTTGCAACTGATCGATCCGATGGGGGGCAAAGGCAAAGATCTGTTGTATACACTAAGGGAGGAAACGTCCCTGACAGACCAGCAGACGCCAAGCATAACAACGAGACGGGAGCAGCGTCCGGAACTCGATAAAACATCAATAACCATTGATATTCCGGTACCATCGCTTTAAATAAGTCCCAAGGGAGTTTTTTAACATGAAGAAAATTTTAATGATACTGTTTATGGCATTACTCGCATTAAATACCCAGTGCGGAAGAGGCGGTGGTGGAGGAAACGTATCAGGCTCGACACCTGTAACAATAAAATTCGGAGAGGTAAGGACAGGGCCCGGGACAACAGCAGCACTGGTTAACGGGAAGCTGAAAAGCAATAATGTGGAAAGTGACAGGCGGGCAGGGGTAACAGTGACGGGAAGGGAACTGACCATATGCAGGATTACCATTACAGGGCCGGGGATGACAGATATGGTTAATGATATTGAAATTGCCGGACAGGAAACAATCAGTGAAACATTAGAAGTTAAAAGCGGACTTAACAGGTATTTACTTGTTGAGTTTATTGATACAGAGAACATTACTTTATTCAGCGCAGACAGGGCTGGTGTACATATGGAAGGTAAAGCACTGGAAATTGTGGTGCAGTTAGAACCCACAGATACATATCTGGCCCCGCCTGAATTTACGGGTATCGCCAGTACAGATAATTCAGATACAAGGTCGGTGAGAATTAACTGGCAACCCGCAACAGATAACCTGACCCCTCAGGACAGGATACAGTATGAGATTTATGTATCAAATGAGTCTATCGCAGGGCGTGGAGATATGCAAACCGTCTTTGACACGGTATATACATTGGGGAATGCCACAATATTGGAGGGCGACCCTCTGATGTCATATACGTATGGTCAAAATAATGAATTAGTCATGATTACCTACGAATATGAAGGTGCAGTTCCTGATAATGGATCTGTATCAGGCATAGTAAATCTGGTCACGCCATCAGGCAGGTTAACACCGGGCGAGACTTTCTATTTTATTGTGAAGGCAAAGGATGAGTTTGGGAGGCTTGATGA
The DNA here is from genome assembly GCA_945788685.1 of Thermodesulfovibrionia bacterium. Taxonomy (GTDB): domain Bacteria; phylum Nitrospirota; class Thermodesulfovibrionia; order UBA6902; family UBA6902; genus CALZJD01. The sequence goes on from CALZMZ010000038.1 coordinate 24,178, forward strand.
TAACTTCCTGGAGTCATCAGCAGTGACAGTATATATGCTTGATGTTACGCCAGAAGGAAGCGGTACGGTAACTTCCGACCCTTCGGGGATTAACTGCGGGTCCGCTGGATCGAGTTGTTCAGAGGATTACT
>CALZMZ010000039.1 GCA_945788685.1 Thermodesulfovibrionia bacterium
ATTAAGCAATCATGCGGGGTGTCCTTCTTTGGTTCTTTCTTAGACAAGTAAGAAAGAATCCGTCGTTTGGGGGCGGAACCCCATTATTAAGAAGATAAGAATAATATTTACAGCACTTGTAAATGCCTTTTGTGTTCAGCACACTTTACAAAACGTGTAAACACTTTTAGTGACTATCACATCTGATATGTTCAGAACTTCAACCTGTTTGCTTCTGCTTCAAGCTTATTAATACTACTGATTACATTTCCTGATTTTTCCAATATGCTTTCTCTGGAACTGCCTGATGCAGAAAGTTCATTTATTGAGCGGGATACATCATTATGAGCGTTCGTTATGAATCCAACCTTCTCGCGTAAATTTTCCCTCATGCTGTCGATTTCTGCAGCCACATCCTGGAATTCATCTTTTTTATCAAGTTTAATACGCGATATCAGATCACCTTCTGTCATATGCCTGATATCCCGGGACATTCTGATCAGGGGACCGGTGGTTTTCCTTAACATCCAGTAACCCATAATAATCAGTGCAACAGTAATAAAAAATACGTCGATGATATTCACATACATAAACAGGGAATTAATTATATCACCGGTATTTTTAACACTTATATGTGTACTCCATATAATATCTTCCAGTTTTTTAAGGGCAATATAATTAAAAACAGCAATTGAGACAATATTTGCAGCAAGAGTGATCGCTAAGAAAGAAATAGCTATTTTCAATTGATAACCAGGATCATTAATATATTTACGTCTTCTCAGTTTCAATCTGTTCTCCGTTTATCCTTAGTAACGTGTGCTCCAAACTTATACATATATCTCCTGCATCATTTTATATGACACTCAAGACATAAAGCGCTGCGATCATTCCTGATTACAAGCATATATTTTTCTTTTGAATACATGTTATGACAGGTGCCACAACCAATGTTGCCTTGATACAGTTTAAGCTCTTTTCTCAACATGCTGGAATGTCTGAAGTCGCCTTTTTTTCTGTTATGACTTTTCTCATATGTTATCCCAATTGGATGAGGCAATAATTCTTCCGCTCCATGCTTCCAGACACCTGCACCTAAAGATGATCTCGGGGTAGTGATATGGGAGTCATGACACTCTATGCAAGCCAGCGACTCACTGTCTATTCTGGTCTTACGGCTTGTTTCCACATAAGTCCCAACATGCACTTTGTCAAATACAATATGCTTATTTTCATCAATTACATGACATGCACTGCAAAAAGCCGGGCCTCTATCAATCCTTCTTAGAAAGAAATCCTTTTCTATGAACCTCTGCCTGTTTTTGTCCGGATGTGTATAATGACAGGTCAGACACGTGAGCCGTCCCTCATGCAAAGGCAAATCATCAGGAATTACCAGGGACGGATAAATATCCGAAGGATGAGATTGTATCTGTTCAAGAGTTGCGTGGCATTTTCCACATGAACGTGTAATATCAGCAGAGATATTTCCCGGGCTCTTTTCAACGTCTATATGACATAGACCGCATTCACTTTTTTGAAACTCGTGGGGCTTGCCGGATACTGCATAAACAAGAGCAACCGCACAACATAAACATAAACACAGAATAATGACTTTATTTCTCACTGATCCTTATCGCTTCCAGAAGACTACCTATATGTTTATCAGTATCAACAAGCCTTTTCATTGGATCTTCAAAAGATTTGTCCTGCCCTGCCAGCTTTTTTACTTCATTAATGTATTTCTTTAATTCATCTATGTCTGAATCAAGTATGAGACTTTTATTCCTGTATGCTTCATTCATTTCATTAATAGTTAAGGCAAATGAATTAATTGCATCTTTATGTCTCAATTTCAGTTTCCGTTCCTGCTTGCCGTCACTCATTGATCTCAGATATAATTTGATCCTGTAGAGAGGTCCTGCAATCCTGTGTGAATACAGGAGTGACAGCGCACCTATTCCGGCACTTATCATCACGTAAGAAATGATGTTGATCTTTAACGTCTTTTCTATCAGGGACTCCTTTATCCCTTCAACTATAGAAATGATAGCGCCATAATGCGTATTTAACGGCCTGTAAATATCTGAGTATAATACTGCTGCGGATATGGCCGTACCAGCAATAAAGATAGTCAGCAGCAATAAAAGAAATTTCTTAAGATATCCCCTGTTGAGTATGTCAGAACTTTTCATCGATTCGGACCTTTGTTATTTAACCAGTGATGCTTCATCAATAACTACTTTAAATTTATAACCGGAGCCCAGGTTAATATCTGTTTTAATAGTACCTTTAACTGTAATCGTTTCGGTAATTCCTGCAATATCCGTTGATAAAGCAATAAGCCTGTTGTCAGGAAAACTGCCTGTTCCATCCTGAATAGTAATCCAGTTAGTACCAAGAATATTTTTATTGACCTTCATGACTTTTGCACGAACAATAACTTTCGCACCCTGCAATTCATCCAACTTAGCATATATCTCCTCAATAGTTATTCCGTTTTCTGCCTTTGGTATTTCGCCTTTTACGGGAACAACAGCCGTAATGTTTTCTCCTTGTACCTTCTTATGCACATCATCATCCGGCATTGAGGCCTCGCTGGAAAATGAAGGTCCCCCGATAATTTTTACTCCGCCTGTAAAATAAATTTTATCAAACGTTCTCTTAAGGGACGGGGCCTTGAATTCTTCCATAAGCAGTGCCTCTGAATAATCAATGATGTCACCAATCAATACATATGTGGATGTAGTTGCAACCCATATCTCTTTTCCGTTCTGTTCAAGCGTTAAATAGGTATATTGGCCGGCTTTCTGCATCTGTTTAACTGTACCGGTCTTTGCACTGTCATCAGCGATACTCATGGATACAGTGATAATTAAACATGTCAATATAATAAGTAATTTTTTGATTTTCATTTTTTAATCCTCTCCAGATAAGATTTAATATGATAAAGGTTCATGAGGAATATTGTGGCAGTTCAGATAACATTGACCACTGAAAGTGCCGGTATCTTCATACCTTAATCTTCCCTGGCTGTCAGGCTGAACAATGGTTATATCGAAATTTATCAGGTGGCTGTTGTTCTGGGAGTTACCCTGCACAAAATTTATTCCATGTGCGTCATGGCAGGCAGAACAGGGAGTTGATTTATTTACAACGTGATTATTGTGACTGAAACCACTCTGATCAGCAAGCAGGCTGTTTCGATCATGACATTTATAACAAAGTTCATACGTTAAGGGACTCTCAATCGTAAAGTCCAGAGTAACATAGTTTTCAGAGAGTAAATACTTATAGTCAGAACCGTGGGGGCCTTTGGGACCTGCCGAATTATTGCTGTGACAGTCCGTACAGAAAATGATACTCGATGTTGTATACGGGGGAAGAAGACTCGGAACATTTGCATTTGTTCCCTGGGACGCTACCGGATGGAATGAAGGGTTTGAAGAATCAAATTCCAGCCTTGTATTTAATTGCTGAAGCTGCCGATCAACTGAAGTTACGTTTAAAACATTGTTGTCCGCATGGCATTTAAAACAAATCTCATACTGGTTTGAAGCTACAGATATACTCTGTCCAAAAGAACTGATGCCGGATACGCCGTCATTGGCACCTGAAACCAGAGGTGCTCCAGTAGACTGATTATCATTTGACTGATGAGCATTATGGCAGTCAGTACATTCTACATGGTCCACAACGGTTCCTGAAGTGAAATCTTCAGCAGGATCATGAACACCGGAAAAGTTCTGTACAAAATGACCATACTGTTTTGAAATCTGTTCTTCAATATCTGTGGCTGCAACATTGCCATTGTGACAGGCAATACAGTTGTCCTCTTCAAACTGATAATTTAAAAGCCTTTCATGGCCGCCTGCATTGTGAGGGACATGGCAGTTATTACACCCATTTTCAATTACGGTGTTATATGCCGACTCAGGCCAGGGATCAACCCCTGAACCATTCCAGGTAGCAGCAGATAATGCATGAGAGCCAGAGAACCAGTCAGTAACTGTATGACATGCAATACACAGATAAGAGTATTTGTTTGAAATGACCAGAAATTTACCATAACTGTCTATATGAGGGTCATGGCATGCAGTACACTGCAATCTGCCATCTGAATCAAGCTTAATTTCAGGCGGGAGTGTGGAAGGTAGAGTAATCTCTCCATTGCTTACAGCAAGTGCACTGTCATAAACAAGTGAGACAGGATGATCATCCGAAAGATCCGTACCCAGTTTTGAAGGCCCTGAAGGTATGAACCGGACACCTCCTGCAAATGGTATTTCAGGCGGATATAAAACCGCTCCAAGAGCTATGGTCCCGTCGTGACAGCTGAGACACATTTTAGATACACCGGTTGGCTGACCTACTGATGCATATAAGGTTGAACTCTGGTACGGAGTATAGCCAATGGACTCCTGTCTGTTCCACAGATATGGAACTCCTGCTCTGGCCCTGTGCGGAGTATGACAAAAAAAGCAGATTCTGTCTTCAGTTGATGATTTAATCCATCCAGGACCCGTAACCGAAAGATTATGCTTGGTCATTATGATGCCTGATGAGGGCTCCGGCGGCGGTGGCGGTGGTAAAGGAGGCGGTGGTGGCGGCGGCTGGGCTGATACATAAGACGGGTTAAAAACCGGCCCCAGAAGCACAATACACAAAAAAGCTATTAGACTGATTACAGGCCACTTTTTCATTGTTTCACCTTGATTTCAGTTGTCGACATATTTTTTCTGTTTTTTAATTTATTCAACGTTTATATAGTTCTCTGATTTCATATATTGAAATACCTGGACGCGTTTATTGTATGAGTCTGAAACATATATCCTGTCTCGTTCATCAATAAAAATTCCCGTTGGCAGCCAGAATTTACCATATTCCCTCCCGGTTCCACCAAAATCCATTAATAGCCTGCCCCCGGGATCAAATATCTGTACATTATCAAATAGAGCATCTACAACATATATATTCCCGTCACTGTCAACAGCGACTCCCTTGGGTCTTGAAAAGTAGCCCGGACCGTCACCTGCTTCTCCAAAAGTTTTAACAAACTGCCCCTCCGGAGTGAATATCTGAATTCTGAAATTAAGTGAATCTGATACATAAATCCTTCCATCATCAGTGACAAAAATATTAGTCGGGTAGTGAAACAGTCCATCTATATTTCCGGCACTTCCGATATCTCCCTTAAATTTCAGGTCTTCTATATTATATTTTAATATTTGAGACCTGAGGGTATCAACAACAAGGAGTTCACCGGTCCTGTTGTTAACTGCCAAACCTGTCGGCCTTTCCAGCAGACCTCTGCCGATCTCCCTGACATACTCTTTGCCTTCATTTCTGAATACTTTAATGACCGCTTCATGTGAGTCGGATATATAAATATACCCGTTGCTGTCAGTTGCAATATCAATAGGACTTTTCAGAGGTGTTTTCTTATCTGGAAATGTATGGTACGTATTGTTTGTCCTGTCAAAGAAATACACACTCTTATTAAAGGTGTCCACCACATATAATCTTCCCGCTTTATCAACCGTGATGCCATATGGCGACACTATCGGCCTTAATTTCTTACCCTTCAGAAAGTTAAGGAATTTATTTATTGTCTGCTCCTTTATATTCAGATCCGCCGGACCTGTTATGGCGTTAACAAACCTGATTCGGGGCACATCAGGTGGGGCCGGCCAGATAATATCAGGTAATGGTTCCCTGATATCAGCAATTTCTTTAAAGCACCCCTGCAGCAAAAAAACTGAAATTATAAAAAAAGCAGGTATTATAATTCTTTTAGAGTGTTTCATATTTAGTGTCACTCCTGATTGAAATCAAAAAAGATTTCTTCTGAGCTTAAGGAGTATATAGTGCTTTCTGATGGTCCGATCGAGAACCGAATTTTTTTCATTGTTAAACATATACGTTAAATCAACATCATATATATTATATACCCATTGTAGAAAGGCCGAGAACCCGATATCATCACGGTCTTCCACGTCACTCCGGACATTTCTCATAAATGCTTCGGTCCTCAATATGCCGGAATCAAAAACCAGTTTTTCAGCACTGACGATTATATTGCTTACTTTTGATGTTTCATCGTTATTCTCAAAATCACTTACGGTATAGCCTGCCGCCATATTAATATACCACTCCCCCTCGGTCTTGAAAGATACAGATTCCATTAATCTGATACGTCTGAGTGATAAACCCGTTCGGGACTCTACATCCTCAAATTCAACAGTGGTCTGGGTTTTTCTCCATTCCAGTTCTGCTCCTGCATTATGAATGATATCTTTACTGAGTTCATCCGGTCTGATACCCCGTAAAAACTTTTGTTCGTATGTACTGTAGCTGTAATGTAAATCCAGAACAGACCAGAAATTTAATTTAATTCCGTATGTCTGGCTCCTGTTAGCGTAATCAAAGGGGAATCTGCTCCTGTACCTGTAATCTACCAGAACGTCAATCCCGGTAGAACAGCCCGGGAGTGCGGGTTTACACCTGATACCAATGAAGCCACCGGTTTCCACCAGTGTATAGTGAATATCCTCCAGCAACAGATTGCCGGAAGTGTCAGTTATAGAGAGTGAATTAATATCTACATCTGACTTTGCAAGAAATGTAGAAGCGGTATCGTCTATATTATATACCTCATCAAATATTCTGGTAATGTCATCTGATTCCTGCACTTCAACAATCCTGTATGCCTGCCCGGTATTCAGTCCAAGCCTGCCCCAGGGAATTCTTCTCCTGTAATCCAGACTAATTCCCCCGCCATATTGCTGGTCCCTGTTTTTTCCTATTTCAAATTTATCAAAATCAGCATTTATATGAGTCGTGAGATTTTCATACAAACCATGATTTAAATTAAAATTATGGGATATTGTTTTTCTTGGAACAGAAGCTTGCAATTTCTTATCGAATGAATCGACTGACTCATAATAAAATGAATATTTTGTCACAAGGTCAGTATTGTAATGCCATATCAGTGTCTCACGAACATAATATTGTTCTGTGTCGACATTTGTGCTTAATGACTCTTCATAGGCAACGCCGGAGTCCAGCGTCAGATCGTTGTTTTCTAAAATAACAATACTATTCTTCAGATCGATATGTTTTATCTCATTATCCAGAATCTGGCCGCTTATGTCCCGCTTTAAGTCCGTATAAAAGGCAGTCAGTGAAAATGCAGTCCGTTGTCTCCTGTGAAACATTGTCAAATTATAACTGTCCTCATCTGTGTCAGTTTCAAAAAAACCTGTCTGACGGGACTCAACATGGCTGTAACCTAAAACCGTTGGCAGCGCCTTATATTTCAAAGATAATATTGCACCGTAAAGATCAGAATCCAGTCTCGATGTCTCTGCAAAATCGCTTCGTATTCTTGAGCTGGTCCTTTTTGCATATAAATGCAATGTATATGGTTTGAACTGTAAAAAAGTCACATCAGTGGAATATCCATTGAAAGTGGAGTTGGTATCTAACTTACTGGAGCTCCTCGATTGCTCCCATTCCGGTGAATATGATAAGGAATAGACAATAAGTGCAGGGTGATATACCCACCCATTTGTTCTGATATCAAACCCCTCTCTAAGCCTGCCGGCGCTGCTCTGACTTTTTTCCTGTGCAATTCTGATGTCCTTGTCATATTCAAATGAAAGATTAAATGCGAGCTGCGGCCTCTGCATATAAAACGCACTTACGGCGTAAGCCTTCCCCTGAATAACAGGAATTATTAATATAAGGAAAATCATGATAATTACCATCTTAAACATATGTCTGCTCATAGTGTCCGGCAGATATTGTCCCCTTTGTTCAGTAAATCTCAACATAATCTTTCTTAAGCAAAAACCTGTCCTTTCCCACATGTGCATTGTGGCACTCTATGCAATCCTTGTCCTCGGTATGTTCAGTTGAGTCCAGAATAAAACCTCCAGTATGACATTGGGAACAAAGATCAACAGTTTTCTCTTTCAAGAGCATATAGTTATGCTGGGATGCATGATGATGATGACAATTTGTACACATTCCACTTGAAACCGGACCATGAATCCAGAGATCTTCTTTATAGGCAGACTGATAATCTTTGGTATCATGACACTCTGTACAAATCTCATTTTTTGGCAACAGGAGGGCGCTGGGAAGGTCCTGTAATCTTGGAAAACCCCCTGCATATTTTTCAGCTGTTTTGGGTTTGTCTGACTGAACAACATGACAAAGATCGCACTGCTCTGAGGCATATGGTCCATGAATAAACACGGCAACAGGACCAGGTGTTTTTTCCTTTTTTTCCAGCGTGGTGTTGTCTGTCACTTCTTCAGATGCTGTGCCATCAATAGGTGGAACTCCAGTGAAAAAAAAGGTTAATACCTTATACCGTGTATGCCTGTCACACCCTGTAGTTGAGATGATAAAAAAAATACTTATCATCGTGACAATCATGAATGTCCAATTTTTCTGCTTTTTCATGTGATTAATTCCTACCTGAACCTGTACGTTCGAGTGAACCATGAAATCAGGCTGGTTATTTAATTAATGATTATTTATCGGTATTTATCTTGTGGATCTTGACTATAACAGGATATGTAAAAGCACTCCGGATCAAGTGAAGACAATGAAAAATCAATGCATAAATGATTAAGTGTTTCTGATTAAAATATTCAGATAACATTAAATCATTTTTCATTGGATTTAGACGTTCCACAATTTGCAATACATTCGTTTAGTTCGTTCCTCTGTTTATTGTTATTTCATGCTCATCAGAAGCGCATGGACCAGTATTAATATTCAATATGATCAGGTATCATTCCGGGATCTGGTGAAGGGCTTGATTTAATATTATTTAAATAATATTAATCATGTAACTGACAGGATCTTCTATTGTAAACCGGGCAGAGGATCACCTGTCCAATCACCAAAACCATAGACATTTATCTTCTTAAACCCAAGCATGTTACCGACATAAACAAGATATTTAAGGCGGAAATCCTTGTCAGCATAATTCTGGAAGTGTTCTAAATTACTGTAATCAACAGAGATACCATTGGGCAGATACATGCCACCTGCAACTTCTGTATAGCCACCGATAAAAAGCAGAGTCTGAGCTGTTTCTGCATGAAAAATCTGAACATTTTCAAAGGCAGCGTCAGCAACATATAAATGGTCCTCATTATCTACGGAAAGCCCCTTGGGCCGCGCAAAAGACCCGGGAGCATCACCATGACGGCCAATCACTTTAACAAATTGTCCATCAGGATTAAATTTCTGGATTCTGTAATTAAATGAGTCAGTTACATAAAGATTTCCCTTATTGTCAACTGATATATGGGCCGGCCTGTAAAACTCTCCTTCTTCCTGGCCAAGAGATCCGAAATTCTGTGTTATTTCCCCGGTTTCCTTATCAAATACAGTGATCTGATGTTTATTAAAATCACTGACATACACCCTGTCTTCATAAACTGCTACATCGTAAGGCTTTTCCAGCATGTCTGTCTGACCGTATGACTTTATATACATGTTATCGCTATCAAATACAAGGACCTGTTTTCTCTGCATATCTGTAATATATTTGATGTCATCTTCTGTTACCCATATACCAACCGGTTGAAAGTATTTCCCCTGTCTTTTTCCCTTAATGTAACTGAATTCCTTTTCTTTCAGGTCAAGCACAAGGACCTTTTGCAGCTGTCCGTCAACCACATATATCTTGTCTTTTGAAGCACCGATATCAATTGGACGGGCTATTGCTTTTTGAGATGTCTGTGTTCCAAGGAGAAACTCCTTAAATGCACCGGTACTTCCCCCTATGTCAGCTTCGTTTGTTATACTTGTCAGAAACTGCAGACGGGGCTGCTGAGGCAGAGGCGGGTAGAAAAGTGTTTCCTGCTCTTTCACCTGTGCCGCACATCCAATGAATAAGACCGCAGAAAAAAAACTTAAAATCAACTTCCTCATTTTACCTCCTGTTGGCTGTTAAAAAAATGTGACCTGTTAAATAATTAATTATTACTTGAAAATATCGGTTTCTGCTTCACACTGTTGAGAATTCGATATACAGGATTTTACTGCTTCTGTTCTGTTACCGGATCAGGCGGTTCCTGGACCGGCACAGTATCTGGAGACATCTTCTGTTTCTGCATTTCCCTGTCTCTCTCTCTGCTCAATTTAAGTTCATTTTCAGTTGCATCCATCCCGGGCCTGGGAGTTGTTTTTATGAAATTAAAAACCGGATCATATCTGTCGTATGTTGCAAGCCTGTGACACGTGGAATTGCAGCTGCCTCCTGATTCCGCCTTTTCATAGTTAATGGCCAGCTCTCTTTTACCAAATGTGAATGTTTCGTTTATTATCTTCGGAGTTTTTGAATAGTGGTTGTCATGGCATACGATGCATGTCCTTCCTTTTTTCTTATTTACATGTCTAAAATGAAGATTAAGATTCCCGTTTCTGAATGCAGTCAATGTTAGTGTTCTGGGTTCAGCAAACACCTTTTCAAGACCCTTATGACAATTAACCAGAAAGCATAAACCATATGTGCTTTCAGAATACTTCGCATATGGAGTTTCCGGGTAATCAGACTTCAGGTGACGGTAATAATCGCTTTCATGAGCATCATGGCACTCTGTACATTGGCCTTCAAAGAAGGGTTTGTGAGCAAATGCCTCTTTCTCTATTGGCAGGACTTTTGGAGGATTTTTTTTTATTTCAGAAGGAGTTGTAAATTTATTGCTGTGACACATTTCACAGAGACGCTCTGTTTTCGGAGGAAGAGCTTTAAATCTGTGCTCACCATCAGTAATTATTTCATGACAGCGTGTACATTTCAAACCGTCAACACCGATGGCATGTACATATTTTTTTTTCCCCATTGTATCATGACACTTCAATGAAATACATGAAGCTTCTGTATCAATGTACAACAGTTTTTCAGCTCCTGATGCATTCGTTTTACATATGAGAACTGAAGATATCATAAACAGTATGACTGACAGACAGTATGCCGATAATAATTTCATAATCTTATGAATTATAATATAATTCATATCTCATTTACTACTGATACATTCATGCTGCAATAAAAAAAAGGGGGAGAGGACCCCCCCTTTTTTTAAAACTCAATATTGTACATCCAGCTCCACTTACTTAATGTGACATCTGAGACACATTGCTGAACCGGTCAAGGTAACTCTCAGCAATTTTGTGCCAACAACTGTCTCAACAGGAGTGTTGTTGTGAACATCATGACATGTTGAACACTGCACTTTTCCACCGGGAAGTACTTCATCCAGTGTAGCTGCACCCATGCTTATGGTGGTAATGTTATAATCCAGGTCCGGATCTGACACTCCTCCATTTTGAAGTGCATCATAATACATGGAAACAGGATGCTCTCCCATAAGATTATCACCGCCATCCGCAATCTGCAAAGGACCAGTTACTGAAGGTCCGGTGCCGGCTTCACCAGGGAACGCATTGATTGATACTGTTCCATCATGACAGCTAAGACAGAGCTTTGAATGACTGTCTGGCTGGCCAGGTGCATCGTTCAACGTTGAAGATGCGTATGGAATGTAATTAACTGTAGTTGAAGGATCATGGTTCCACAACAATGTGTCCATCGTAGTGTTTGTCGTATGAGGTGCATGACATGACTTACATACTTCACCTGTTGTTACTGCCCAGGTTACACTACCACTGAAATCATGCTTACTGCCGACAACTCCTGCCATCGCCATTCCTGTTACGCCAACAACAAATAAAAGCGTTACAACGAGAATTAAAGTCTTTTTCATTTCTTTTTCACCTCCTCTCGTTTATAAATGATAGATGGCAGCAATGCAATCTTCATAATGAAGATCTTTGCTTTCCGCACCAGCCTCACGACAGGATTGGCTTTTTCATCATGACTGCTTGTAATAGTGCAAAAGCTATGCCAAGTATAATTATTTTAAATTTCAATAAGTTACAGACTAATTGGATATGTTATGATCATGCCATAATGGCGATGCATTGTCATAATGGCAGTGTTATTTATTTTAACATATTATCTTTACACTGTAAATGGATAATATATAAAGAATGCTTATGTTTATATAAAAAAACCCGGACCATCTTTCGGATGAGCCCGGGGTTAATAGTAAAATCAATAGTGTCTTATGTGTGTAAATCAATTACCCTAGTGACCCCCGCCTCTTGTATTCATAAAACCTCCATGTCCTCCTGATGGTCGAGGTACAACAAACGAGTCCAGCATATCTTCATTGGTTACAACTTCATAGCGGCCCTTCAACTCTGCAGTAAAGTTATGTATGATCTCTTCCTGTTTCTTCTGTATAATCTTTCGTTTTACATTCCCCATCACAGACGGAATAAGTGAGCTTTCAAATGCATCTATGCGCGTGTAAAACTTTATGATGTGATACCCCTTTTCAGTCTTTACGATACTGCTCGTTTCACCTTCTCTGCTCATGGCAAAAGCAACTTCATCAAACTCTGCCGGCATTCTTCCGCGCTCAATAAAACCGAGATCTCCGCCTTTATAATTTGATGTGGTATCAACAGAATGTTTTTTGGCAAGCTCCTTGAAATTCTCACCCTGTTTAATTTTTGTTATCAGTTTCTCCGCCTGCTCCCTGTCAGTTGTAACGATATGGCTTACTCTTACTCTCTCCGGTTTGTCATATTCACTTTTATGTTCATTGAAGTAGGTAATGACTTCTTCATCACTGATTGGGATTTCTGTGCTCAGCAGGTCCTGAAGAAACTCTCTTAAAATCAATCCCCTTTTAATCTTTTCCAGTTCAGCAACAACGTTCTGGTTGTTATCATACCCTTTATTTAATGCTTCCCTGAATATAAGTTTTTCATTTACCAGATCATTCAATGCTTTTACCTTGCTGTCCCTGTCAACAATGGCCCTGCGCATTTTGGACGGTAATTTACTCACATGGTCGGAGAAGTCCTGTAAGGATATGACTTCACCATCTACGCTTGCAAGCTGTGCACTTTCAGTCTTTCCGGCTTTTGCAGATTCTGTCTTCCCGGCTTTTTCTTCTGCCGTCTCTGAACATCCAATGAACATCTGCATAACAAATACTGCCATTACTATGGTAATACATTTTTTAAACACACTGACCTCCTGATAAAATTTCATGTAACAATTAGTTTCTCTTTATGAGGATGTAATCTGTGCAACGTTTTTAAAATACCACAAACGTGACGAACTTTTCAGACTTTTGACCAATTGATTGATCACAGTATTGTTCTGATAGGTATAACTTCAGGAGTTTCCGGACAGTTACAAATGACATTGAAAGATTAAAAAATGAACATTCATCCGTAGGGGTATGGCACACCATACTTAACTTTACGTAAAATATTCCGAATGTATTGACCCGCTCACAAAGGGTATGACAAAAGCGGTCATAAATGAAAAAGCGAAACACCCGATTATGAGCCATGCCGCCTTTTTACCTGTCCACCCGAAGAAGAACCTCATATGAAGATAGAGACCGTAAAAAAGCCAGGTGACCAGCGACCATGTCTCTATGGGGTCCCATCCCCAGTACCTGCCCCAGCTCTGGTTTGCCCATATGGAACCTGCTATGATGCCGATACTCCAGAAGGTAAATCCGAATCCGGCAAAACGGTGGCTATAGTAATCCAGTTTATCTATTGTTGGAAATCGCCTGAACTTGCCTGTCTCTCCCCTTTTCTCTTTCAGAATATAAACCACAGCTGCTGCAAGCGATATCAGTATGGCCCCGACTGCAAGTTTATAAAAGGTGACATGCAGCACAAGCCAGATGCTCTCCAGTGAAGGGGGAAGCCTCTTTATTTCCGGATTTGAAAAAAGCCCGTATGTCATGGTCAGGAATACATACGGCAGCACTATCATGCCGCTGAAACGGATTTTCTGCATCTTTATGGAAAAGAGCAGAAACATCACAAGAATGACCCAGCCATTGGATGACATCACTTCATACCGTGCCATATATGGGCCGTGGCCTGTGGCTGACCATCTGATCAGAATTGCCGCTGTGTGGGGGATGAGCCCTATCATAGTCAGGACCACTGCAACTTTGAATAGCTTCTGCTTATCAAAAAGTGTGGAAATGCTAAAGGTAACTGCAGCAGCTACATAAAGCAGAACCGCACCCCAGTGGAGCATCACCTCCAGCTTTAAAGTTTCCATCAGATATTATACCTTTCCATGGGGAATGACATAAATGATGATGAGCCCTGCTATCATAAGTCCGAATCCTGCAAACACCACGGGTGTGCTCCTGCTCTCTACGAGCCGCAATCCACTCCAGTGCCTTATTGCGTCCCATTTGAATTGCTCACCTTCCAGCAAGTCAACCGTCTGCCCGGGATAAATAATCCCGCTGTAGACCGTATCACCCTGATTCTCTACCTTCAGGTTTACAGCAGGCTTGTTCAGATAATAAGAACTGCGCGTGTGATCAGGATCGAATTCCAGTCTGATGTTGTAGGGGGTTGTCCGGAGTACAAATACACCAATGTAGGATTTCCCCAGTTTCGGGGTCTCAAGATTAAAATGGTTGTAAAAACCGGCACTCTTTTTCATGAAAAAAAAGGAGAGTGTATATCCAAAATGATTCGTCTGGTATATCGTCACACCGTTAAACGTAACAGGGGTATTGATTCCAATGGTCATCTTCTTTTCATTGTCTTTATCTTTGCTTTTCATTGCCAGCTTGCTTTGAAGCTCCTTTACCTTTTTTGTGTCCTCCCAGTAGGTATGCCTGAATTCATTCAGGTGTATCAGGAAGCCCGGATCAAACCTTTTGGCCAGCACCCCCAGTTCCTTCCAGTCAAGGGAATCCTGAGTACCCAGATAGGTATCTGTCTCGATGAGTTCGATAAAGCCTCTCTTCTGATATGCCATGGTATAAAAGGATGAAATTATTACCGTCAGAAGCCCCAGGTGGAATATGAGTCCGCCCCATTTTCTTAATCCCTTTCTCGTCCCTTTTATATGCCCGGCAATCTGATGGAATACCAGATAGGTAAGCACACATGCGAGAATGAGAACGAGAATGGCATACCACTTTGTATAAAAGACCCTGTTGAGTCCCAACAATTCTATGAGATAGGATGTGGAAGGGTTCTCCAGTCTCCATTTCATGAGAGACGTGGGACTCATGAATTCAGTCTGGGGGATCAGGACGCCTGCAAGCGATACTAAAAAGATTATGATTATAAGGAATACAATGGACTTTGGCGATAAGAGAAACCTCTTTATTTT
>CALZMZ010000040.1 GCA_945788685.1 Thermodesulfovibrionia bacterium
ATAGAAGGGACATTGCTCGGCATTCCATCCATCGCAATATCCCTTGTCACTGAATATCAGAACAATCATGGACCGCGAAAACTTACAGCAGGTTTTCAACGAGCTGCGGAATGTGCTAAAGAGATAGTGGAAAAGATAGGTACGGCAGGCTTACCAAAAGATACGTTGCTAAATATTAATGTGCCGGACGGACCGGAAATCAAAGGAACGAAAATTACAAGACAGGGCAAGCTGGTGTATGATAATGGCATTCAGGAACTCTCTGATCCAAGGGGAAAGGAGTGTTACTGGATAGGGGGTGGAGAACCGCAATGGAAAAAAGGGGGAGACACAGACCTTGACGCCATTCATAATGGTTATATATCTGTTACACCTGTTCATCTTGATTTGACGAATTACGCTGCACTCAAATATATGGAGAAGAATTGGAAGTTTTAAGACAGGATTCAGGTGTCAGATGTATAGGGTATAAGATATACACCAAAGAGTTGTCATTCCCGCGAAGGCGGGAATCCAGAAAGGGTTTCTTTACAAACTGGATACCCGCCTTCGCGGGTATGACAGAATATATTTTATGAAAAACTACGACGTCATTATTGTCGGTGCAGGACCTGCAGGGATTTTTGCCGCCCTTGAAATTGTTGCTGCGAAGAAGAACGCAAAGGTCCTGTTAATTGAAAAGGGAAGGGACATAGAAGACAGGGTCTGTCCGTCTGCAGTCAAGGATGTTTCATGCGAGGCCTGTCCTGAATGCGGACTCTTGTGCGGCTGGGGGGGGGCCGGGGCGTACAGTGATGGAAAGCTTACGCTGTCTCAGAAAACAGGTGGTAACCTGTCCAGATATCTTGGCAGGGAAGACCTTGAAACACTGATCGATTATACAGACGGACTCTATTTGAAATTCGGCGCTCCGGCAGAGATATTTGGAGATGATGCAGAAAAGGTCGAAGAACTCAAAAAGACTGCGGCAAAAAATAATATCTCTTTAATTCCATCCCGTATCAGACATATAGGAACGGACCGCTGTCCTGACGTCCTGAAGAATATGAAGAATGATCTTATTTCTCATGTGGATATTGTTTTTTGTAAGGACGTAAGTAAAATACTTGTTGAAAACGGCAAGGTGATCGGTGTTAAAGCTAATAGAGATATGTATCACGGAGAATATGTTGTTGCAGCACCGGGCAGAGAAGGCGCTTTATGGCTTGAGAGACAGGCTAAGTCAATGGGTCTTTCTCTTTTGAATAACCCTGTAGATATTGGTGTTCGGGTGGAGATGCCATCTAACGTGCTCGAACCCCTTACAAAAATAATATATGAACCGAAACTGATTTATCTGACAAAAAAATTCAAGGACCGTATCAGAACTTTCTGTGTAAATCCCTATGGAGAAGTTGTAAAGGAATATGTAAAGGGTGTATGGATAGTCAACGGTCACAGTTATTCAAATCAGAGAACAGAGAACACCAACTTTGCATTACTGGTAAGTACATATTTTACCGAGCCCTTTGATGAACCCCACTTATATGGAAGGTATGTAGCGAGACTTGCCAATCTTCTTGGTAAGGGTGTTATTCTTCAGCGTCTTGGGGACCTGAAGGCAGGACGAAGGTCTACGCCCTCCAGAATCGCAAAAGGGAAAGTACAGCCTACACTGAAGGATGCTGTACCCGGGGACCTGAGCTTTGCCCTGCCTCACCGGTACCTTACAGATATACTGGACATGCTGAGGGCCATGAATAAACTTGCCCCGGGCGTAGACAGCAGCCATACTCTTCTTTACGGAGTTGAGGTGAAGTTCTATTCAAGGCAGCTCAAACTCGACAGAAACCTTGAGACAGAAATCGAAAACCTCTTTGCCATAGGTGACGGCGCAGGAGTAAGCAGGGGACTGATCCAGGCCTCGGCTTCCGGGATCGTTGCGGCGAGGGAGATATTGAAGAGAATATAAGTTAGAAGTAAGAAGTTAGAAGTAAGAAGTAAGAGCAAAGAGCAAAGAGCAAAGAGATCAATGGACACTGCAACTTAAATGACATCTTATTTTTTATATGACGCATTAATCAATTCCTGTGACTTGATACGTATGTCTTACCTCTTACTTCTAACTTCTTACTTCTAAGTTATTGTCCCATGTTTAGAAAAAATTTCGATAAGCAACGACAGTTAATGGTAGAGAAGCAGCTTGAGGGCAGGGGGGTAAAGGATGAGCGTGTTCTTGAGGCAATGCGAAAGATACCGAGGCACCTCTTTGTGAGTGAAGAACTTCAGGAGCGGGCCTATGATGACTGTGCACTTCCGATAGGTGAAGGCCAGACCATTTCCCAGCCGTATATGGTGGCGTGCATGACAGAGCTTCTTTCCCTGAAGGGAGTTGAGAAAGTCCTTGAAATAGGGACAGGTTCAGGATATCAGAGTGCTGTGCTCTCATCACTTTCGGCTGAAGTGCATACAGTAGAACGCATACCTTCTCTTGCATCAAGGGCGGAACAAATATTTAAAGATCTGAATTATGTAAATGTCCATGTGCATGTTTCAGACGGAACGCTTGGATTGCCTGAACAGGCCCCGTTTGACTGCATAATAGTAACTGCAGGCGCTCCGAATGTTCCGGGACCCTATATTGACCAGATGAACGTTGGCGGAAGGCTCGTTATTCCTGTTGGAGGAAGGTACGCGCAGACTCTGTATCGTATACAAAAAACATCTGAAGGATCGGAAAGACAGGAATCAACTGCATGTGTGTTTGTACCTCTTATTGGAAAAGAAGGATGGAGTGATAGTTAACATTGTTTGTAAACGAAGTGAATTGTCATTCCCGCACATGTAGGGGCAGGTTTTAAACCTGCCCCTACGATTGAATATTGACAGTTTTTATCTGATTTATGAAATAATATAGGACTTAATTTTCAGGAGATGCTCAGGAGGTACAATGATTGACGAATCAAAGAAGATCTGGATGGACGGGAAGTTTGTTAACTGGGCTGATGCAAATGTTCACATTCTTACTCATACACTCCACTACGGTACAGGTGTTTTTGAAGGCATACGATGTTACAGGACCAAAAAGGGACCTGCTGTGTTCAGGCTTAAAGAACATGTGGACAGACTGTTTGATTCATGCCATATACTGAACATGAAATCTCCCTATACACATGAGAAAATTTCAAAAGCGATCGCTGACACCATTAATATTAATAAGCTGAAGGAATGTTATATTCGACCTCTTGTTTACCTTGGCTATGGCGCGATGGGACTGTATCCAACTGACAACCCGGTAAGGGTTGCGATTGCAGTCTGGCCATGGGGCGCCTATCTGGGAGAAGACGGCCTTAAAAACGGCATAAGGGTTAAAGTATCATCTTTCACAAGACTGCACGCAAACATCACCATGACAAAAAGCAAGACATGCGGAGACTATGTTAATTCCACACTTGCGAAAAGCGAGTCAGTTGCCTGCGACTATGATGAGGCCCTTTTACTGGATACAAATGGGTATGTTGCTGAAGGAACAGGCCAGAATATATTTATTGTCAGAAACGGAGTGCTTCATACGCCGCCGCTGCCGTCTGTTCTTGAAGGTATCACGAGAAAGAGCATTATGGAGATGGCAAAACATGAAAAGATCGAGGTGAAAGAGACATATTTCACAAGAGATGAATTATATATAGCTGAAGAAGCATTCTTTACCGGGACAGCTGCTGAGGTTACTCCGATCAGGGAAGTAGATGGTCGTTCAATCGGAGGAGGCAAACCCGGTCCAGTCACAAAGAAGCTCCAGAGACTCTTTTTTAAGATAGTAAAGGGAGAGACTCCCAAATATAAGTCCTGGCTGGCTTATATTTAAACGTTATCCTTTAAGATGAAGTTGAACCTCCGTAGGAGGTTCAACCTCGACTCGAGATGCAGGGGGTCTTGCAATACTTCTCTGTAAATTTCCGCCCACTCCAAGGCTCTCATTAAAGATTTTTCCTTCACCTGTCGAAATTACAAGTATCTGAGAGGAGGAGGAGAGAGATATGAAAACAATTTTTTATCCGCCGCTTGAAAGTATTAAGCCGGCAAAGAAGGAATCAGGTAAAAGCACTGCTGAAATCCGGGGTAACGGAATGCGCAACGTCCATAGGGAGAGGCGTGCATTTGACAGAGTTCCTACGAAAATGGAAGCCAGATTTATGTGCGGAAACAGATACTATAGTGGAAAGATAACAGACGTATCTGAAAAAGGGATGTTCATAAACACTGACATCAGGCTGCCCAATAACGTTACACTGAATATAGTCATGCTTATTGATAATGAGATTGAGATAGTCCCGGTTACAGTTAAAAGGAGTGTTGAGGCATCATATCGTTCTGATAATTTCTTATCCGGAGGCATGGGAGTTGAGGTGGTAAAATCACCGGCAAAATTCCTGACATATGTGAGCGGTCTGAAGTCTGCTGCATAAACAGTATTATATAACCTGTAGTTACAGGCGGGTCAGCTTAACAAACTGCATTAAAGCAGATATGGTAACCAGCTGTATAATCAAGCTTCATTGATAATCAACACGCCTGCGTTTCACACCGCTGTCACCGTTTTATCCACTTTTATAAGACCAGGTAGTTATGTTATAGTCTAGAGTTTAATAAGCTTTCAGCTATCAGCTGTCAGCATTCAGAAACAGAGTCTTAGCTGATATCTGAGTGCTGACAGCTGATGGCCTGTTTCTATAATAATCTCAACTGAACATTACAATATTAACAATCCAATTACACTGACAAATGCCCGAATTGACCCCTTTGATGAAGCAGTACCAGGATATAAAGCGTAACTATCCTGATTCCATTCTTTTTTTCCGCCTCGGTGATTTTTATGAAATGTTCGGTCAGGATGCTGTTGTTGCTTCAAAAGTCCTCCAGATAACACTGACTTCACGGGACAAGAACAGGAAAGACCCCTTGCCCATGTGCGGGGTGCCTCACTTTACATCTGAATCATATATGGCAAAACTCGTTCTGGCCGGATATAAGGTTGCAATATGTGAGCAGGTTGAGGACCCGAAGGAGACAAAGGGGATAGTCAGGAGAGAAGTGGTGAAAGTCGTGACTCCGGGAACGTTCCTGCCTGATAATCCGAAAGAAAACAACTTTATACTCAGCTTCTTTCAAAAGGAAAACATATACGGCGTTGCTGTTGCTGATGTAACAACAGGGGAGTTTATGGTATATGAGACCCACGGCATTCTGGATGATGAGGTAAACAGGTTTATGCCAAAAGAGATACTGTATCCCTACAGTCTGAAATCCAGTTCTGTATTGGCTGATCTCATGGACTATTATCTTACCGGTTATGATGACTGGTACTTTGATTATATTGAGGCTTACAGAAAGCTGATTAAACATTTCAAAGTTGCGTCACTGGACGGGTACGGTTGTGAGGGTATGATAGTGGCCATTTCTGCAGCCGGCGCTCTCATGAATTATCTTGAAGAGACGCAGAAGGGTGATCTTACGTTTAATAATATTAAAGTGCTCAGACGTGAGTCTGCGATGCTGCTTGATGCTCCGACATTGAGAAATCTTGAGATCACCAGAAATATGCAGAGCAATGTTACAGAGGGAAGTCTGCTGTGGGTGCTTGATGAGACCCTGACACCGATGGGCGGACGGCTTATAAGGACATGGCTTTTAAATCCACTGTTAGACGCAAAGGAGATTAAGAACAGACAGGATGCGGTAAGTGCGCTCATGGCAGACTCGGGCAGACTGTCAAAGATTCAGGGCCTGCTTGATGAAATTTATGATCTGGAGCGGCTTGCCTCGAAAATATCAAATGGAACGGCAAATGGAAGAGACCTGATTGCTTTAGGAAATTCTCTTGATAAACTTCCAGAGATGAAAACATTATTGCAGGAGTATGAAGATGCTTCGATAAAGTCAGTTGAAGGCAGGATAGATACGTTGTCTGATGCAAGGTCACTTATTGAGTCTTCCATAGATGACAATCCTCCCATGACCATCAGGGAAGGCGGAATTATTAAAAAGGGGTATAACCCTGATATTGATGAACTCAGGAAACTGAGCAGCAGCGGCAAGGACTTTATAGCATCTCTTCAGGCACGGGAAAAAGAGAAGACAGGGATAACATCACTGAAGGTCGGATTTAATAAAGTGTTTGGTTATTACATAGAGGTAACTAAGGCCAATATTGAACAGGTACCTGAAGACTATATAAGAAAGCAGACCCTTGTTAATGCGGAAAGGTTTATCACTCCTGAATTAAAAGAATATGAAGCCAGGGTGCTGGGAGCTGAGGAAAGGCTCAAAAACCTTGAGTATGAGATTTTTGTCGGGATAAGAGAAAAAATATCTTCCCATACCAGGGAACTTCAGAATATATCTTCTGGCATTGCTGAACTGGATGCATTACAGAGCTTTGCTCATATAGCAAAGAAATACGGGTATGAGAGACCGGACGTCAACGATGGAAGAGTCATTGATATATCAGATAGCAGACACCCTGTAATCGAACGGTTGTCATCAGGGGATAAATTTATTCCCAATGATGCTCTGCTTGATTCCAATCAGAATAACATTTCCATAATTACCGGACCTAACATGGCCGGAAAATCAACATACATGAGACAGGTCGCTCTTATTGTCCTTATGGCCCAGATCGGAAGCTATGTTCCTGCAAAGGAGGCAAAGATCGGGACCGTTGACAGGATCTTTACACGGATAGGGGCATCGGATGTTCTGACCAAGGGACAGAGTACGTTTATGGTGGAGATGATCGAAACAGCGAATATATTAAACAATGCCACTGATAAAAGCCTGATACTGCTTGATGAAGTAGGAAGGGGTACGAGCACTTTTGACGGCATCAGTATTGCCTGGGCCGTCGTTGAATATATTGCTAAAAAGCTTAAGGCCAGAACACTCTTTGCCACGCACTATCATGAACTGACAGAGCTTTCGATCATTCTCGATGGAATACGAAACCTTAATGTTGCAGTGAAAGAGTGGGGTGATGAGATCATTTTTTTAAGAAGAATAGAAGAGGGCGGTGCTGACAAGAGTTACGGCATACAGGTTGCGAGACTTGCAGGTCTACCGGGAGATGCAATCAGCAGGGCCAAAGAGATACTTGCAAACCTTGAAAAATCTGAGCTGAATGAGCTCGGTGCTCCAAAACTTGCGTATACGTCCGAAAAGGAAACGCCGGAGAGGAAAAGGGCAGGGCAGCTGGACCTTTTTACCACACAGGCAGACCCGGTTCTCAAAGAACTGCTCGGACTGGACATAATGAGTATGACCCCGCTTGAAGCGCTCAATACGCTTTCGGAAATGAAAAAGAAGCTGGCTGAGTCAAAAAATAAGAAGGACTGAAATATCCTGTAATTATCAGGATATAATTACAAATGTCAAAGCTCAGATGCCAAATGAATTAATGCCAATAAAGACCATGAAGTCATTATCTGGTCAGCTGTTTATTATGGCATTGATAATTAGGATATGATTTGACATTTGGATTTTGATCTTTGACATTTATTTTATAAACGTCCCGCTGCGATATTCGTCAAATGCCTTTTTCAGCTCTTCCTGTGTGTTCATCACAATAGGACCGTACCATGCAACAGGCTCTTTCAGGGGCTTGCCTGAAATGAGAAGGAACCTGACCGGCTCATCTACAGTTGTAATATGTACACTATCTCCATCTTCATAGATAACCAGGTTTTCCTTATCCACTAACTTGCCCTTTTGCGAATCGAAATAAGCATATCCGTCTACTGAATAAGCGAATACAGTATGTCCTTTTTTTGTATCATGAGAAAAAGACGTTTCAGGCGGAACTGTAACATCAAGATATTCCGGGTCGATTACGATATCTCTTACCGGTCCTTTTGTTCCGATTACTTCACCAGCAATGATTTTCACTTTTACTCCATTATCAAGAGTGATCTCAGGGATTGTGTCTTTTGTTACATCCCTGTATCTCGGGTTGATCATCTTTTGAGAAGCAGGAAGGTTTGCCCATAACTGAAATCCCCACATCAGGCCTTCACTTGTTCCCTTTGGCATTTCCTGGTGAACTATTCCTGATCCGGCAGTCATCCACTGGACATCACCGGAAGTTATGTCTCCTTTATTGCCCATGCTGTCGCCATGTTTAACATCTCCATAAAGAACATATGTAATTGTTTCGATACCGCGATGGGGATGCCAGGGGAATCCCTGTATATAATCATCAGGATCGTCAGAGTGAAAATCATCAAGCAGGAGAAAGGGGTCCAGTAACGGCACGTCATCATGACCAAAGGCCCTTTTCAGGCGTACTCCGGCCCCTTCTATAGCAGGAACGCTTTTTGAAATTCTGTTGATCTTTCGTATGGTATTCATGAATTCAGTCTAACTTACATAGATATGCCATGCCCTGATTTATGTCATATTCGTGAGAGAATGGTTTGATTAATCAAACCATTACTTAATCCTTTTTATGCTTCCAGACATCAAAGAAAGTTGAAGCTTTAATTTTTGTTTTTTCAGTCTCTTTTCTTTACAATATTCCTTGTACCTGGAAAAAATCTTTAATAAATTATTCAACATCATCTTCCCTCCCTAACTTATACTTCGGGATAAATGTTATATCCCTTTAGTCACATTCGTTAATTGATCACTACTTTGACTTGCCAGTTACCCGGATATATTGAGGAATGTTAAATGATAAGACAGGGACTTATATCCTGTTTTTTTCTTGACTCTGACAAACCCATAAATCATAATATCGAAAACATGGATAGGATGTTTGAGGCTGTGGATCTTCTTAGTTCCCTTAACTGACAAAAAAGCCAGGATAGATGCCATTGGCCTATCGTAATATTAAACAGCATATATGAACCTGCCTGCCGGTATGCAGGTGTCTCATGATTATGTTTCCAGAAGTATCATGTGGTTATGATTTTGAACATCTATAATATGTTGTCTGGAATCTCAGCAAAAACAATATACATCTATTAATAAGTTATACCGATGCGACGTATGTCAATTCTAATTAAACGCTGACAAAGAGGTATTCTCATGAATGCACCCTATATTGCCACGAGATACTCCTTGATAATCATATGCAATTTATCTTATGAAGTTTTCCGCTAATAGTTTCAAGAAACTGACCCTGGTATCAGCGGCAGGATATATATTTATTTTTGCCATTGCAGCAAAAGGAGTTTCTCTTTATGGGAGTCACCATCCACAAAAAGATGAATTACTTTCCGTTAACGGAATAGTCAAGGAGGTCAGGTTGGGCGGAGAGGGAAAGGCAACCTCATTTCAAATCGAAGTTGAAGGCAGAACGAACCGCTATTCATCTTATTATGGAAAGGTCTGGTCTGGCATGGAGCATATTCAAGAGGGAGACCGAGTGAATGTGCTCGCCGAAAGGAATAAGCTGAGCAGGGGTGAAATTATCAGCGGCAAGCAGTATTACATCTGGGAGCTTATACATCGCAATCGTGTTATCGTGGCATATGAGAATATCCATGAGTTGGTACGAAGTAAAGAGAAGATTTTGAATCGATACATCAATAGTTTTTTAAAAATAAGCTCAGTATTGCTAATCATTGCATATATTCGTAAGCTGTATTTGAGCGGAATAATCAATAGTAAGGTATAACCATATGTGCACTGGATTGCACACCAGCGGTGACGAATTTTGCTTGCTATATTTATGGTCTGCAAATTGACATTCTGGCCTTAAGTACTCTTTGTGGTGTGCATCCGTAATGAGGCCTAAATAGGGAGATTAAAATGAAGAAAGTAGCTTTAGGATCAGACCATGCAGGATTCAAAATAAAGGAAGCTGTAATAAAACACCTCCAGTCCAGAGGATATGAAGTAATTGATTTTGGAACAGATAGTGAAGAGGCTGTAGATTATCCTGATTACTGTCGTCCTGCAGCAGACAGCGTTGCACTCGGTGAAGCTGATTTCGGAATCGTTTTTGGCGGCAGTGGTAACGGCGAAGCAATGGTTGCAAACAAGGTCAAGGGAATCCGGTGCGGAGTTTGCTGGAATGTGGAAAGTGCCCGTTTAACAAAAGAACATAATAACGCAAATATGATCTCTCTTGGAGGAAGAATGGTGACCGTGGAAGAAGGGATTAACATAGTGGACACATGGCTGGACACCGGGTTTCAGGGAGGCAGACATCAGGCAAGAATAGATAAGATAGAGACAGAATAAGGTGGGATCTAACCTGACCCTAGAGATTCAACGCCAAGCGTTCGATACTCCACGCTAGACGAATCGTACTCCTGACCCATAACCGATCACCAATCACCCATCACCTATCACCCATAACCCGTCTTTTCCCTTGACTCTGACAAATCCTTTCATCATAATATCGAAAACATGGGGATGGTTTCTGCACAGGGTTCTTAATTATATCCCCTAATCTGAAAAGGAGGGGATATCAATGCCAAAATACAAAAGGATAAAAAACACACAGCCCGATGTTCCTGATAAGCGTGACTGGATGTACAGGGCCCCGCTCATTCAACTCAGGAAAACATTGGATCCACCTGAAAACCTGGTTATTCTTGATCAGAAAAGTGAGGGTTCCTGTACCGGTTTTGCCGTGGCTGCCGCGATTAACCGCCTGTATGAAAAAGCCGGGCAAGACATACAGGTTAGTCCGCGAATGTTATATGAAATGGCCAAGCGCCATGACGAGTGGCCGGGGGAAACCTATGACGGTTCCAGTTTACGCGGCGCGATACACGGCTGGAAGAGCATGGGCGTGTGCAAAGAAGAGATGTGGCCCTATCTGGTAAAGAAAAAAGGTTACCTCACCATCAAACGGGCCAAGGATGCGCGTGAACATACTATCGGGGCCTACTATCGGGTGAAACCGGTGATTTCTGATATTCATGCTGCCATTAATGAGACCGGGGTAGTTGCCGTATCTGCCAATGTTCATCGCGGGTGGGATAATCCGAAATATGGCATCATCAAACAGTATAAACACATCGACGGCGGCCATGCATTCATAATAGTGGGTTACAATGAAAAAGGCTTCTGGATACAAAACTCCTGGGGACCGTCATGGGGTAAGGAAGGGCTGGCTCTATGGAGCTATGAGGACTGGATTGCCAATGTGATGGATGCCTGGGTATTTCGCCTGGCACTGCCGACGCCGCAGATCTTTGGCCTGCGTGCTGAATCATCGGCCCTCACCTCAGAAGATGTCGGCAAGACTGAGAAATCTGCTGTCGTACGTTCCAAAATCGCGGGCCACTACGTGCATATCGACGACGGCGCATATAAAGAAAGCGGTAAATACTGGAGCAATGGAGAGGATGTTGCTCAGACCGCCGAACACGTCGCCAACAGTCCCAAATACAAACACCTCCTGATCTACGTACACGGCGGCCTGAATTCACCGAAGGATTCCGCGCGCCGCATAGCCGCAATGAAAGATGTATTTAAAGAGAACAAGATCTATCCCTTCCACATCATGTATGACACCGGTATTGTAGAGGAATTAAAGGATCTCATCGTTCGCAAGGAAAGTACGGCCGACGAACGGGTCGGCGGCATTCTCAGTGACTGGACAGACCGGTTTGTTGAGGGACTGGTGCGCAGGCCGGGAACCTTACTCTGGGAAGAAATGAAGCAGGACGCCAATGATGCCTTTACACATAGTGGAGCCGGTACGGATGCACTTACCCACTTTACTCAACACCTGAGAAAAACCGGTAAGCGTATGAAGTTTCATCTGGCGGGCCACAGCACAGGGGCGATAGTGATTGCCCATCTCCTGAAGACGATGAAGAACAGGCAGATCCGTATCTCTTCCTGCTCACTCATGGCGCCGGCATGCTCTGTCGACCTCTACCATGATGCGTACCTTCCCGTGTTGCAGCGTAAAACAAGGATAAGAATGGATGACCTGACAATATATAATTTAAAAAAAGAACTTGAGCTGGATGATAATGTAATGAAGATCTACCGCAAATCGCTCCTGTATCTGGTATCAAATGCATTGGAACGTGATAAGAAAAAACCGATACTGGGCATGGAGGAATTTAAGACATTGGTGACCACTGTCCGTACACAACCGAAAATCATATATTCCAGCGGTACTGATGGCCGGGGTACTAAAAGCACCACCCACGGTGGATTCGACAATGATCCGGATACCATGAATCATATCCTGAAACGGATTCTTGGAAGTATGCCCGTTGAAAAATTTACTAAGAAAATATTGAAATATTAATGGGAAGAGAGAATGGGTGCCGCGCCTACGCATTTCAGATTATTCTGAATAGCGTAGACGCGACAACACTTATTTTACAGGTCATACTAAGACTAAGGATTTACGTTAGAAACTGCTTGAGCTTTAAGAAGTGGTCCACAGTCTGAATCTATACTGTCATAAAGCCCGTCACCGTCGTTATCAAGTCCATCCGAGCAGGGATCCATGAGTATAACCCCGGCATCCGAATCAACATAATAAGGCGGGCTCACATTTTCAGGTAGCGGGTCCATCTCTCCGTGGCAATTGAAACAACTGCTTATTCCCTTTCTTTCATGGACTTTACGAAGCCCCCACGCACTGGCCTTGGGTTTATCATCTATTGGATAATCACAGAAATCTCTGCCAATTCTCTCACCATAGTCTCTTCCATGACAACCAGAGCATCCATATCCGTTATTTTTATTATATGAACTCCACGAAGTCATTGGATTATCATCATCTGAATCAGTATGACACAAAGCACAGTTGTCTGTTACGGGATAGTCTCCACCAGTATGAATAAAATGGGTCACATCATCTGGTCCTTCAGTGAAACCAGGATGACATGATAGTGATGAACAGTATCCATCACTATGCCTGTCAGGATCATTATAGCTCTCAAAGGCTCCGACATAAGGTACCTGGATAGCAAAAGCCAACAGGACCGATGAACAGAAAGAAATCACGGATATTTTTCTCATAAGTAATCACCTTTCATTGAAATGTGAGAGGTAATATTGCAAGTTACATGCTAGAAAAATAAGTCTGTATTTATATAAATAAAATAAATAGTTACCTGCGCGTCCCGCATTGGATAATGTGTGTTAATTCTCAATCAAGCGTCATTTCACACAAGTATAATGAGTTAATCGAGTGCTTTTTAGCATACGAGCATACATTAAATAATCCAACTTTATACATGGATTTTATTTACAAGGAGTACGATTATTAACTTCTGAAATGTTGCACACTCCGGGTGATTCAGAATTGGTTAGTGCATGAAGTTATCTGGCAATCCAGGAATAAATTTAAAATGAAGAGTTAAGCAAATTATCTTGAGAGCCTGAACAGAGTTAAATTCATTGATAACATGCAAACGGATCGGGTCAACCCTGCATTATACATTTAATGAATACTGCAGAATGTAATTTGCAGGTTTGACCCCACTGAATAGGGAGCCTGGCGAACAGCATAATGACATCTTGACTTGTTTTAATTATAGAGTATACTTCTCATTAAGAAGACACCTATCAATTTTATTAACAGAATAATAAAGATAAGGAGAGTATCATGGGAAGAAAATACATTGATTGCCGGGATTACAAAGGAGATGTTAAGTGCAGTGTTGCCATATCCGCTGATACAGATGAAGAAC
The DNA here is from genome assembly GCA_945788685.1 of Thermodesulfovibrionia bacterium. Classification (GTDB taxonomy): domain Bacteria; phylum Nitrospirota; class Thermodesulfovibrionia; order UBA6902; family UBA6902; genus CALZJD01. The sequence goes on from CALZMZ010000040.1 coordinate 13,650, forward strand.
TTTTAGAAGCGGTAGTGCAGCATGGACACAAAGTCCACGGATATGAAGATACGCCAGAATTCAGAAATAAAATGAAACAAGAGTTCAAGGAAGGAACACCGTCAGCATAGACCTGACTTTTCGACATACAGGTTTAGAGAAACGCCCGATGGTATTCTGACCAAAGGGCGTTTCTATTTTATCGATTATCATTTGAAATACATAAGTTATGTGTAGGGTCCGATCTACAATATACATTTAAGTAATTCTGTTAAATGTACATTGCAGGTCCGACCCCGCTCGCAAAGGAGTAAATCATGGAACTCGGTGCATTTTCAATCAGTCTGGCTGTCAAAGACATTGAATCTTCAAGGGCCTTTTATGAAAAATTTGGTTTTAAGGTTATTGGCGGAGATGCCTCACAAAATTGGCTGATTCTAAGGAACGGCGATCACACGATCGGTCTTTTTCAGGGTATGTTCGATAAAAACACACTGACTTTCAATCCCGGCTGGGATAAAAACGCAGAGCAGGTCGACACATTCACTGACGTTCGTGATCTGCAGCAGCAGTTAAAAGCAAAAGGTGTGGAGCTATTGAGCGAAGCTGACGAGGCCACTACCGGACCAGCAAGTTTTGTAGCAGTTGATCCTGACGGAAATCCGATCCTTGTCGATCAGCACGTATAGCTGAGGAATTAATGAACAGTGGTAGATCTGGCACTAGCAGTAGGGCATAAATAACAAATATCAAATCCCAAATTACAAACAAATTGCAAAATCAAATTTCTAAAAAATGAATTACTGCAAGACTATGCATAACAATACAATAGTCTTATATGCCTGAGAGTTACATTTACCGGTTCGCCTGTTCTTCTCATGTTTTGACATTTGGTCATTGGTGCTTATTTGATATTTGGAGTTTGTTATTT